>JBCCTG010000133.1:0-4617 GCA_039198735.1 Pseudomonadota bacterium
GAACGGATGCAAGCATCGATTGCCCATGTCCGTGGACAAATTGCGTCAGCGAAGGGCTTCTTAAAAGGCTTCAACGGTTATGACGTGAAGCTGGTGGTGTTGCCTGAATATTGGATGACAGGTTTCCCGCTACGCGAAACGCGGGAAGAATGGCAGGACAAGGCGGCTATTGCGCCGGATGGTCAGTTTACCGAGCTTTTATCAGGACTGGCGCAGACTTTCGGAATTTACTTATGCTCCAACCACTATGAGACCGACACGAACTTTCCGGAGCTTTATTTTCAAAGCAATGTCATCTTTGGCCCCAATGGTAACCAGATCCTCCGTTACCGCCGGATGATCTCACTTTACACGCCAAGCCCCTATGATGTGTGGGATCAGTTTCTCGATACGTATGGCGCGGACGCCGTCTTCCCGGTGGCACAGACAGACATTGGCACCTTAGGCACCATCGCTAGCGAAGAAATTCTCTACCCGGAAATTGCCCGTATGGTCGCCTTCAAAGGCGCCGAAGTGCTGCTCCATCCAACATCCGAAGTTGGAGCGCCGGGCCTCACCCCGAAACATATCGGTAAGAAAGCACGCGCGGTTGAGAACATCGCTTATGTTGTCTCCACCAACTCCGCATCCATCATCGGAACGCCCGTGCCCGCGGCATCAACCGATGGCATGTCCATCGTTCTTGATCACTATGGACGCACACTGGCGGAAGCCTCACCAGGTGAAACCATCAACGCTAATGCGGTGCTCGACATCGGTGCCTTGCGGGAAACGCGCAAGAAAACCGGCATGACCAACACCCTCTCGCGCCTTCCCAACACTGCCTTTGCAGCAGGCTATCAGTCTGCAAACCATGCTCCGCCCAACCGGACACCTGATGCCAAGATGATCGAAAAGACCGATGCCCTTGCTCACCAACAAGCTGTGATCGATCGCCTTCAAAAGTCTGGCATTCTTCAGTAGAGAGAAGATCATGTACACTGACTTTCCTGTGATACCTCCCTTCGTCCCGCGCCTTGATCAAACCTGTTATCTTGTGATCTGCCGTGATGGCGCAGGCAGTGCCGCGCTGCGAAAAGAGCATTTGGCCGATCACCTCAAACATGTGGAAGCACATTGGACCCGCTATATCTCGGCAGGTCCGATCCGAGAGCCGGGCGGCGAGGCGCTGGTGGGGTCTGTCTTCTTGGTCCTGGCGGAGAACCTTGAGGATGCCAAAGCGTTAATGGAAGGCGACCCTTACATCACTTGCGGAATGTACGAGACTATCGAGTACAAAGAGTTCAGCAATTCGATAGGTCAATATATCGGCGGCAAGATTTGGGAGAGCGCCGAGGCGATCGCTCACCGGGCCGCGGGCGGGCCTTCGGATGATCTCTCCCAAGGCGTCGGCTCCTAGGAAGGCCTCTTAGCTTGACAGTCTGGCTGGACCACGCCTCATGTGGCCGCCCTATGACGATTTGAGGCAGGACACCCTCTATGACCAAAAACCCGGCCTTTGATATCTCCGCAACGGACATCACCCACGGCTCCGGGCAACCGCTTTACAAGCAGGTCTATGACCTCCTGCGCGGCAAGATCGTGAATGGTGACCTCAAGGTGAATGATCACCTGCCGGCTGAGCAGGAGCTGACAAACCTGCTTGGGATTTCGCGGATCACCGCCAAGCGCGCTATGCATGAATTGGCAATTGCTGGCCTTGTCCGCCGCCAGCGCGGAATTGGCACGGTGGTGACCTTCGATGCTTCAGCACCGGTGCTCAAAGGCCAATTTGACACCATGATCGACGGCCTTACACGAATGGGCATCGAAACCGATGTGCAGCTTCTCGACTGCACCTCAGCCGTCGCTAGCCCCGCCATCGCCGAAGCGCTGGAGCTTGGAGCTGACGATATCGTGCAACGCATTGTCCGGTTGCGCTCGCTTGATAACGAGCCGTTTTCCTACCTCATCACCTACATCCCCGAGGACATCGCTGAGCGGTATGATGAAAGTGACTTGGCTTCGGCTTCTTTTCTGTCGCTTTTGGGATCGGCAGGCCATGCGCCTGTTTCGGCAGAACAAACCATCACCGCCGCAGCCGCGGAAGCGGCAATCGCTGTCAATCTCGGGGTGACGCAGGGATCCCCTCTTCTGAAGATTCATCGCATCATGCGCGACGCAGCCGGGCGGCCCGTTCAAGACATCACTGCGCATTACCGCCCCGACCGCTTTGCTTATCACATGCGTTTGACCCGCGACGATGGTGCTGCGTCCGATTGGACTTCAGCGAATTAGACGCTGACGCCAGGCCGCAAATGATATATCTTTTACGGCAGGAGGATGCCTGTGCTCATTGTAGCGTTGCTAACGCTTATTCATGTTTTGGTCTTCGTCTACTGGCTCGGAGGGGATCTCGGCGCGTTTTATGCGAGCCGCTATCTCACAGCTGAGGGCGTTGGTCCTGATCGGCGCCTTTTTGCTGCGAAGATCATAGGTGATGTCGATATGGCGCCGCGGACAGCATTGATCCTTACACTGCCTTCAGGGCTTGCTTTGGCGCAATTGAAGGGATGGGTGCAGATTGGATGGCTATCCGTTTTGGCGATCACCGCAGTCTTTGTCCTATGGCTGATCATCGTATGGAAGCGTCACCTCGACCATGGTGCACCGAGCCCTCTTCTCGCATGGATCGATACGGCCCTGCGGTGGAGCTTGGCCGCTAGCCTCGTGATCGTGAGTCTACTGGTGATGACTGGCATTGTGCCCTGGCCAGTTTTTCTCGCGATGAAAGGGCTGGCTTTGGCCGGATGCGTTCTGATGGGTCTTCTCATTCGCCGCACACTGACGCCTTTGTTCCCAGCCCTTGGGGCTTTGGCACAAGGCGGCACCTCTTTGGATGCAGAACGGACCATCCAAATCACCCTCCGCAAGGCAAGGCCTCAGGTTCAAATGATTTGGGCTTTGCTCATCCTCGCTGCCTTTTTTGGGCTTTGGGCACCAACAACATTTTGATGGAGCAATCATCAATGGCTTTTGAAGACAAAACGCTCCCGCCGCTTGAAGCCGAACTTTCTTCCCTTCTTGGTGCGGAAGGTTTTGACCTTGACCAGGCCAGCCGAGAGCTAATGAGTCAGGATATTTGGGCCAAGGGCAAGACAGTCTCGTTTGTGGCGCGGCCTGCATCTGTTGAAGAGCTGCAAAAAACCGTCACCATCGCGCATAAACACGGAATGGCGCTAGCGCCCCGTGGCGGCGGCATGTCTTATACCAAGGCTTATACACCCGAGCGCGAGCATACCGGTTCGCTCGATCTCTCCCGACTTGATCAGATCGTTGAGATCAACACGGATGATATGTACGTCACTGTCCAAGCGGGGGTCACTTGGAAGACGCTTTACGAAGCGTTGAAACCACTCGGCGTTCGAACGCCGTTCTGGGGACCCCTTTCGGGGATCCGTTCAACGATCGGCGGGGGTGTCTCGCAAAACAATGCCTTCTTTGGCGCAGGAGTCTACGGAACAACAGGGGACAGCGTTCTCTCCGTGACAGTTATTCTCGCCAATGGGACACTCATCCGTACAGGGAGCGCCGGCACCAAAAATGGCAAGCCGTTCTGGCGCCATTATGGGCCTGACCTCACCGGCCTCTTCTGCGGAGACGCAGGTACGCTTGGTTACAAAGCAGAGGTGACCTTTCGCCTTATCCCTATGCCCGAGGCGGAGGATTGGGCAAGTTTTGAATTCACCACCCAAGACGGCTGCGCACGCGCGATGGCAGCGGTGGGGAAAACAGGTCTCGCTTGTGAAGTCTTTGGCTTCGATCCCAACCTTACCAAGCTGCGCATGAAGCGCGCTTCCGTGCTCGCCGATGCAAAGACGCTCAAAAATGTCGTATCCGGACAAGGGTCTCTTCTGAAAGGCCTTCAAGAGGGCGCAAAAATTGCCCTCGCCGGCCGCGATTTTTTAGAGGCTGACACATGGTCCCTACATCTCGTTGTCGAAGACAAGACCGCCGAAGCCGTGACGACCAAGATGGCATGCCTCAAGACGCTTTGCACCGAGGTCGGAGGACAAGAAACCGAAAACTCGATCCCCAAGATTATCCGTGCCAACCCCTTCACGCCTCTCAACAACATTATCGGCCCGTCGGGTGAGCGGTGGGTTCCTCTCCATGGAATCGTACCTGTCAGCCACGGTGAAAAGGTCTGGGGTGAGATCAAAACAGCCTTCGACAAAATGCGGGCTGATTTCGACAAACACAAGATTGATACAGGCTTTCTTATCACCACCCTGTCCACCACCGGCTATTTGATTGAACCTGTTTTTCTGTGGCCGGAAGAGCTGTTCCCGATCCACGAACAAACGGTCGAGAAAAGCTACCTGAAGACAATCAATCCCTACAGTGCCAACGCAGAAGCAACAGCCATGGTCGCCAAAGCGCGAGCAAAGGTGATGGAGATCTTTTCTCGTCATCAAGCGTCTCACTTCCAGATTGGACGCACCTATCCTTATCGTGATCATCGCGAACCGGAGACGTTTGCACTCCTCAAAAAAATCAAGCGGATCGTCGACCCTGAGGGCCACATCAACCCTGGCGCTCTAGGACTTAATGAGGCACCTGCAACGATCCCTGTGC
>JBCCTG010000134.1:0-4615 GCA_039198735.1 Pseudomonadota bacterium
ATGGAGGTGAGAAGGATTTCTCCCGCGCCGCGCTTCTCAACCTCACGTGCAAAGGCCACGGCATCGATCCCCGTTTCCTGACGCCCGCCATGGGTGAAGATTTTCCATCGTCCGTCTGCAACCTTTTTGGCATCAATCGCCACCACAACGCATTGCGCCCCCACCGCCAGCGAAGCATCCGCGACGATTTGCTGATCACGGACAGCGGCGGAGTTGATGGCGATTTTGTCGGCCCCTGCACGAAGGAGTGCTTTTACATCGTCCACGGAGCGCACACCGCCGCCCACCGTCAGGGGGCAGAGGGCCTCCATCGCGGTTTTGGTGACGGTTTCCAGCAGAGTGCCGCGGCCTTGATGGCTGGCGGTGATGTCGAGGAAACAAATCTCATCGGCGCCCGCTTGGGCATAGGCGGCGGCTGCTTCGACGGGGTCACCCGCATCGCGGATGCTGACGAAGTTGATGCCCTTCACCACCCGGCCGCCATCCACGTCGAGGCAAGGAATGATCCGTGTTTTGAGGGTCACAGGCCCACCGCCGCAAAGGCCGCGCTGGGTGTCAAATGGCCTTCATAAAGCGCTTTGCCGATGACCGAGCCCACCACGCCGTCATTTTGCAGGCCTGCGAGCTCTGTGAGGTCATCCGGTCCCGAGATGCCCCCCGAGGCGATCACCGGAATGCAAATCGAGGACGCAAGTTTTTTGGTGGCAGCGACATTGGGGCCCTCAAGGGCGCCGTCACGCTGAATATCCGTATACACGATCGCAGCGATGTCGTCGTCTTCGAACTCCCGCGCGACCTCTTCGGCGGTGCGCCGCGAGGCGGTAGCCCAGCCGGAGACAGCCACAAAGCCGTCCTTCGCATCAAGGCCAAGGACCACCCGTCCAGGAAACTCTCGCGCAGCCTTATGGGCAAAGTCAGGGTCCTTCACCGCTGCTGTCCCCAAGATAATCCGTGTGACACCGATTTTGAGCCACCGCTCCGCCGTCTGAAGATCACGGATACCGCCGCCAAGCTGCACCTCGGCATCGGTCTCGTAGAGGATCTTCTCCACAGCTTCGGCATTAGCAGGGGCGCCAGCAAAAGCGCCATCAAGATCCACCACATGCAGGCGCTCAAAACCCGCATCACGAAACATCCAGGCCTGCTGGGCGGGATTGTCAGCATAGGTCGTGGCCTGGTTCATATCACCCCGCAGGAGGCGAACCGCTTTTCCTTCTTTAAGGTCAATCGCTGGCCAAAGCTCGAAACTCATGGGCGCCACTTCAAAAAATTGGAGAGAAAAGAAAGACCGTAGGCACCGCTTTTTTCCGGATGGAACTGCGCACCCGCCACATTGCCTCGCGCAACGGCCGCTGTGAACCGTTCGCCATAATCGGTCTCGGCGATGACATCGTCAGCATGTTCCGCTTCGAACACATAGCTGTGGACGAAATAAGCATCCTCATCGGCGGGGAGCAGCGGATGGTCACCGCGGGCGCGCACCTCGTTCCACCCCATATGCGGCACGCGCAAGGTTTCGGCTTTAAGCGCGCGCACCGTGCCCGGAACGATATCGAGACCCGTCGTGGTTTCGTGTTCAAGACCCAAAGATGCGAGAAGCTGCATACCAACGCAGATCCCCAAGAAAGGTTTGGCCTTACGGGTCACGGCCTCTTTGATGGCGTCTTCCAGGCCATCTTGCGCCCGCAGGCCCTCAGCGCAGCTTGCGAAGGCCCCCACCCCCGGCAGAACCAAACGGTCCGACCGGCGGATCACGTCAGGATCCGCGCTGATCACAAGATCAGCCGACCCATCGCTTGCCCGCTCCAGGCCTCTGAAGGCTGAGTGCAGATTTCCCGCACCATAATCGATGAGACATACACTTGTCATGGAAAGGCCCGGATAGCGTCACTTCTCGCCCATGCAAAAGAAAAAAGCGCGCACCGGGATGGGCACGCGCTTTCTTTTTGAAAGGTGAAGTCTCTTACGCAGCGCAAGCCTTGAAAGCGTCCTGAACCACTTCAGGAGCGTTCGCCGCGTCGTCAGGCGTTTGAATCATCGCAAGAGCGGCTGCGAGCTCTGCGTCTTCGTCGTATTTTTCGGCGAGACAGCCACAATCGGTGGTGCCGCCATACTCGGCCTGAAAGGCTTCGCAAGATGTTTTGAACTCTTCATTGACAGCAGTTGTGCTCGCAAGAAGCGAGACGAGAAGTGAAGCGAACATTGAGGAGACCCCTTGAGTGTTGTTGTCAGCTGCATCTGCGCAGCGTGTTGAATTTTACAGGCCGTTCATCTCTTCCAACAGTGAATTTCTGTTCGGATTAAGAGCCTAGTGAGCCCTTGGTGGATGGAATCATGCCCTCCGCCCTCGGATCAAAACCCGCCGCCATTTTCAGGGACTTCGCCAGAGCTTTGAAACAGCTTTCAGCGATGTGGTGGTTGTTGGTGCCGTAGAGATTTTCGATGTGAAGGCAGATGCCCGCATTGGTTGCAAAGGCATGGAACCACTCTTTGAAGAGCTCCGTATCCATTTCACCGATCTTGTCACGGCTGAAATCGACCTTCCAAATGAGGTAGGGCCGCATCGACCAATCAAGGCTTGCGCGGGTGAGGGTCTCATCCATCGGCACATAAGCATGGCCAAAACGGTGGATGCCCTTGGCGTCGCCTAAGGCCTCTGCGGCCGCCAAACCCATGACGATGCCCACATCCTCTGTGGTGTGATGAAAGTCGATGTGCAGATCACCGGCGGCTTTCACCTCAAGGTCGATGAGGCTGTGCTTGGCAAAACCCTCCAGCATATGATCGAAGAAGCCAATGCCCGTGGCCACCTGCGCTTTTCCGGTACCATCGAGGTTGAGACGCACAGTGATGTCCGTCTCTTTGGTTTTCCGATGCTTCTTAGCAGTGCGGGGCGTTTGGGTCACGGCGTGTCACAAGGCTCACTTAGCGAGCAATGTGTCTAGCAGAGAGAGGTTGAGAAGGTCCAGCGAGGCCCCCTCTCAAGGCTTCGCCGCATCGGCAATATGCTCGGGCGCTGTGATCAAGGTGCCGGAGATCATGAAACTGACCTTGTCTTTGACGAAGCCTGAATAACGATCCATGCCGAATTCGGAGCGGTTGATCTCAAGCGTGCCATCGAAGCCGACCTGGGATTGCGGGCAGGCTGGGATGCCGTTGCAATTGAGGCGGATATCGAACTGCGCAGGGCGTGTGACCCCGCGGATGGTGAGCAATCCTTGCACCGCGCCGAGACCTTCGCCGCGCCAGCCATCGAGTTCCCCTTCAAAGATGGCTTCGGGATGGTTCTCTACATCGAAGAAGGCTGGGCTGCGGATAGTGTTTTCGTAGATCTCGCTCGGGATTTCCACCGATTGCAGATCCACCACGGCATGAATGGCAATCGACGATGAGGCTGCATCGGTGATCTCCACCGAGCCGCCAAAGTTGGAAAAACTGCCCTGGATCGCGGGGAAAAGCCGCGGTTTGGCAACGAAGGTCATGGCCACTTGGCCCGGTTCCAGGACATAGGTCTGGTTGGGAAGTGTCTTGAGGGCGTCCACGGAAAGCGCATTGACTTCGGGCGCCGTCGCGGTCGCGCAGGCGGCAACCCCTAGAAAAACCAAGCATGAAATGTGCTGCTTCATCGGTCCGATCATCATCCTATCACCAGTCTAACCGCATGGGTTGTTCGTCCCAAAGGGCGAATAGGTTCAAAAATGCATGCAAAAATTTTGGGGTCGACGCGTGGAGCCGTTTGAAGCTGATGCGATCCAGCTTTTCGGTTTCAAACGGCTCCCCGTTTTTGTTTTGGCCTATCGCGAACGCAAAACCGGTGATCCACTTTCGCGGCAATTGGGCCTGGAGCACGGAATTCTGCCTTCGCTCAAAGGCCTTCGGGAAAAGCGCTGGTGTCCGACATGCCCATGGGTTCCTCGATCGCGTCGAGACGCTCCACCACAAAGCCTTTCTCGGCAAGAATGCTTTCCGTCGTCTCCCATAGATCCTTGGCCACTTGGTCGGCTTTCTGGGGGAGAGTTGCGGCAATGGGTTTCTCCTTGTCCCAGTAGAGCCCATTGTTCCAGGCGGCATCATCGCTGATGGCCGCGGCGATGGTGGTTTTCGCGCCCTTCGCCGCGGAGATTTGCAGCGGTCTTGTCAGCATAAAGACAGCTTGCCAGGGGCCAGGGAAATGCTCGGACCGTCCGAAGTCGGAGCGAACGAAGCCAGGGTGCACGGCATGGGCCCTGAGGCCATGCATACCGTGCCTGCGGGCCAATTCGCGGGCGTGCAAGAGATTGGCGAGCTTGCTCTCGGAGTAAGCATCCCGCGCCATGGATTTTTTCGGCGGGAAAATGGTCTTCGGGTCAAACTTGCGCGCGAACTGGTGCGCGGCTGAGGAGAGGTTGATGATCCGCGCCTCGCCGTGGTGGCGGGCCGTCTCAAGGATTTTCGGCAACACAGCTTCGGTGAAGGCGAAGGTGCCCACATGGTTGGTGCCCATGATCACTGGGAAACCGTCCTTGGTGGTGCCGCCCTTGGCGCTGCCAAGACCTGCATTGTTGCCGATCTTTCCTCGATCAAAGCCGCTGCCGACGCCCTCCAGAACGAAGAGCGGATCGATGTTCTCGTCAAC
>JBCCTG010000135.1:0-4542 GCA_039198735.1 Pseudomonadota bacterium
CTGAGAAAGTCGTCCTCGTGCACCGCCGCGACAGTCTGCGGGCGGAAAAAATCCTCCAGGACCGCCTCTTGAAGCACGACAAGATCGAGGTCCTCTGGAACCGTGAGGTTGAGGAGATCATCGGCGATGACAACCCCAAGGGCGTCACCGGCATGCGCCTCGCATCCACGTCAGGTGACGATACGATCGATGTGCCTATCGATGGCTTCTTCGTTGCTATCGGTCACGCTCCGGCCACGGATCTCTTCCAAGGTCAGGTGGAGATGAAAGACAGCGGCTACATCATCACCGCACCGGATTCGACAGCCACGTCGGTCCCTGGCGTCTACGCAGCGGGCGATGTCACCGACGAAACCTACCGCCAGGCGGTCACCGCCGCGGGCATGGGCTGTATGGCGGCGCTGGAAGCGGAGAAATATCTCGCCGCTATGGAAGCAGGCGAAGCTCAGGCGGCAGAATGAAAGGGTTTCCCCCGCGTCCGTTTTCACGCGGGGAAATCTTCCTCCAACAGACCAATCGTTCGCTCATCCGTAAGCTGAAGGTGCAGCGGGGTGATCGACACATGGTTTGTGTGGATCGCATGAAGATCCGTCTCTGGCGAGGGTTCGCTCGGCTTACCTGAAAAACCGAACCAGTAATAGCGGCGCTGGCGCATATCCTCACGCTCCTCCACGAACAGCTCCACGTGATCACGGCGCCCCTGGCGGGTGAGCTTCACGCCTTTCACCTCTTCAGGCGTGTCAACGAAGGGGACATTGATGTTGATGACGACGCTTTCGTCCCATCCCCTCTTGATCAGCTTGCGGAGAATATCAGGCACCACGGCCTCGGCCACATGGAAAGGCGCCTTGTTCCGATCCTTCCGCGCCTGACTGAGCGCAATGGACGGTACACCGATGGTCATGCCTTGAAAAGCCGCGGCAATGGTGCCCGACATGGTCACGTCTTCGGCGACATTGAGGCCGTTGTTGATCCCTGAAAGGATCAAATCTGGTGGATTGTCTTTGAGAAGATGTGCAACGCCGAGCTGCACGCAGTCCGTTGGTGTTCCGTCCACGGCATAGCGCTGAACGCCCACTTTGCGAATGCGTAAAGGCCGCGTCAGGGTGATCGAACGGGCCATCCCCGACTGATCCGCCTCCGGCGCCACGGTCCACACATCGTCCGAGAGCTCTCTTGCGATCCGCTCCAGGCTCTCCAGCCCTTGGGCATTGATGCCGTCATCGTTGGAAACCAAAATGCGCATGGATATGTCCTTTTCAAGAAGGCGCTCCGAAACGCCAATATCTTGGAAAGCTCTGATCGGTCAGGTGCAAAAATTCAAGGGAGCACTTCCCCCCACGGACAAAACAGCGGCGCCAATACAAGATAGCACTGTCTTCTCAAACAATGCGGGGTGTTTGATGGTCAAAGCCTCACAGGCGATATTGAGCATGTTTTGTTATGCATTGACTGATGTTTATTGGTGTCTTGTTAGCCCTCTTTGCAACCAAGCTTGCCTCTTGTCCACAAAACTGCGCATTTAGAACTTGCTTTTGTTTGCAAGTCGGTTCCATCATAGAAGATCGGCCGAATGCAGGGTTTTGGTTGATGATCAACGGGGTTGAACATGATCGATGAGATCAATGTCGAAGACTTTTTTCTCAGCGGTCTGGTGATCAGCAACCGTCTTTTCAAAATTGCACAAGGCGACTGCGCTGCTGGAGAAGAAGCCGCCAAAATGGTGGCTGAAAAGGTGGATGCTGTCCATGACGGCATGACCGCTGTGGCAATGAATTGGTGGAAGTTCAGTTGGGACATGGCGCTGAACCCCATGGCGCCAGCGACCTGGACCAACCCCGCAGACACCTTTGCCGGGCCTGGTCGTAAGACGTTGCGCGCCAATGCCCAACGCCTGACGGGCTACAGACGTTAGAGCCAATTGCCGCAAAAGTGGATCGTCGGTTTTGCGTTCGTAAGACGCTCTTAAGCTTCGATCTTAGCTTTGCCCATCAAGGGCTGCAGCACATCCGGCACTGCGATCGACCCATCCGGCTGCTGATAATTTTCTAAAATCGCGACCATGGTTCGCCCCACCGCCAGGCCAGAGCCGTTCAGTGTGTGGACGAAATCAGGTTTTTTCTGCCCTTCGGCCCTATAGCGAGCCTGCATGCGACGCGCTTGGAAGGCCCTGGTGTTGGAGCAGGAGCTGATCTCCCGGAACTGTTTTTGCGCTGGCAACCACACCTCGATATCATAGGTTTTGGTTGCGCTAAACCCTGTGTCGCCGGCGCAGAGAAGCATCGTCCGATAAGGAAGATCGAGACGCTTCAAAACCTCCTCCGCACACGATGTCATCCGCTCATGCTCTTCGTCCGAAGCCTTGGGCGTTGTGATCGACACCAATTCCACCTTCGAGAATTGATGCATACGAATCATACCGCGGGTATCACGACCCGCCGAGCCCGCTTCCGCCCGAAAACACTGGGTCCAGGCGGTCATGCGCTTGGGCAATTCGTCTTCGGAAAGAAGAGTATCACGAACGGTGTTGGTCAGCGTCACTTCCGCCGTGGGCGTCATGAACCGGTGGTCGGTGGTCTTGAAGGCATCGTCCTCAAACTTGGGAAGCTGGCCCGTGCCTGTCATCGCCTCCGGGCTGACCAACACCGGCGGCAGGAATTCTTCATAACCAAACTCTTCTGTATGAAGATTAAGCATGAAACTGGCAATCGCGCGCTCGAGTTTGGCAAGATCCTTCTTGAGAATGACAAACCGGCTGCCAGCGATCTTCGCCGCGGTTTCAAAATCCATCATACCGAGGGCTTCACCAAGATCGACATGATCCTTAGCCTCCGCTATTTCGTTCGGTGTGCCCCAGCGGCGCAGTTCCGTGTTATCGTTTTCGTCTGCTCCCTCGGGAACGTCCGTGTCGATAATATTGGGGATCGGCAGAAGGGTGTCATGGAGTTTGGCCGCGAGCGTACGCTCTTGCTGCTCTAGGGTTTGCACTGTCTCTTTGAGCTGACCGACTTGCGCCATCACGGCCTGGGCCGCGGCCTCATCGCCAGAAGCTTTTGCTGCGCCGATTTTTTTCGAGGCTGCTTTTTGCTCCGCCTGCGCATCGTTCATCGCCTTGACCGTCGCAACGCGCTTCTCGTCGATCGCCAAGAGGTTCGATGCCCGCACATCAGATCCGCGACGCACCATGGCGGCGTCGAAGGCTGCGGGGTCATCTTTGATCGCGCGAATATCGTGCATGGTATCCTCTTCCCATCGTTCGGGCGCACCCTAAAGACGCCGACAACCCGTTCAACAACGCCGTGACGCACTTGTCGATGGCAAACCTGCCAGCAGCTCCTGAGCCGTTTGGCCAAGGACCGGATGTTGCCAATCCGGCATGAGATCATGCAGCGGCATCAGGACGAAATCCCGCTCGGCCATTCTCGGATGCGGCAGGGTCAGCGCCGCACTCTCCACCACTTCAGAGCCATAGCTTAAAATATCGAGATCCAGCGTCCGCGGAGCGTAGCGCGCACTGGGATCATCCGAACGCACGCGACCAAACGCCGCCTCCATGGCCTGCAAAGCCGCAAGCAGCTCTGACGGTGTCTAAGTCGTCTGCACCTCCGCGACAGCATTGACGTAAGCCGGGGCCGCGGGATCAGGCCAAGCTGGACTGTCATACAACGGAGAAAGCACGGCTTTCTTCATCAGCATATGAAGCGTCTCAAAGGCTCCGCGCACCACTGATTCGGCACAGCGGCCGTGCCAGGACGCGTTAGAACCCAATCCAATCAACGCTGTGTGACGATGATTTGTCACGGCACACTCCTACCTCTAGTTTGGAGCTGATTTTACAATGGTGTCTTTTTAAGCCGGAGATTGATGTGAGTGAATGGATGGGGCTCGACCCCGATGATAAGACCGCTGTCTTTATCGATGGTGCCAATCTTTACAAGACGGCGAAAACGCTGGGTTTCGATATTGATTACCGAAGCCTTCTGGAACGTTTGCGGCGTGAGACCCGGCTTGTGCGCGCGCTTTACTATACAGCCATGCAAGAAGATAAGGACGCGGATTATTCACCGCTTCGCCCCTTGGTCGACTGGCTCGATTATAATGGTTTCACCCTGGTGACCAAAACGGCGCGGGAATTCACGGCGCAAGACGGACGAAAACGCTATCGAGGATCGACGGATATCGAGCTTGCGGTGGACATGGTGCTGATGGCACCGAAGCTTGACTGCATCGTGCTGTTCACCGGGAACGGCGATTTTCGCCATGCTGTTCAGCGCGCCCAAGAACAAGGGTGCCGGGTGGTCTGTGTATCGACCATGAAATCGCAACCGCCGCTGGCCTCGGACGAGATCCGTCGGCAAGCTGATCAATTCATTGACCTGACCGAACTGGAAGACGTCATCGCGCGCAAAGGGGGTGGTAATGGTGCTCGCGAGCGTGATGACGTCTTCCAGTTCGGTCAGGTCAATGAATTGATCAGCTTGCCGACGGATCTCGTCCGAGGCCAGCGGCGGTTGCGATTTCATGGTCGATACACAGACCACC
>JBCCTG010000136.1:0-4474 GCA_039198735.1 Pseudomonadota bacterium
CACGCCGACAAGGACATAAATCAGCGGGGTGATGTAATAGCCAAGCGACGCTTCGAAGATCTGCTGGCTTTGCACAGCGTAGATATAAATGAGCCAGTTGAACGCGATGATGGCGGAGGATCCGAAAAGCGCCAGCATCACACGGCGATCGCTGAACGCGGCTTGGATATCAGGCCATTGCTTCCGTGCGGCAATGATCAGCGCACCGAAGGGCACCGACCATAGGATACGGTGGACAAGGATTTCATCAGCGCCGACACTGCGCATGGCAATCAGGTAGACGGGCAGAAGCCCCCACATGACATAAGCTGCGATCGCGGAAAGAACGCCGAGGCGCGTCTCGGCAGCAGGGCTGTTGTTCATAAGCCGTGGTGTAGCAGTGCCTTCATCGCTGCGCACGCGCAAAACAGGCATTGTATCGCAGCCGTCCCTTCATGCAGGATCGTTGACGACGCGCCCCCTCACTCGATAGGGCGCGAGGGATGATTTTGCTAAGGACGCATGGACCATGGCCACGAGCACGCCTTCCCTCACGCCCCAAGAAGCGGTCATCTATCTGATGATCCTTGCATCGGCTTCGGATGGACAGATCACCGAATCGGAGCTGCGCACGGTGGGCCGGGTGGTGCGCTCATTCCCGCTTTTCGACGATGATGATGAGCGCCGCCTGGTGGAATACACCGAAGGCGCGGGCAAGCTGATGAGTTCCGAGAGCGGCCTTCATAAAGTCATGGAGGCCGCCGCCCAGGCGCTTCCCCCCCATCTTGTGGAAACCGCCTACGCGGCCGTGGTGGATGTGGTGACTGCGGATGAAAACCTCAATCTTGAAGAGCTTCGTATTCTTGAGTTGATCCGTGATGCCCTTAAAATATCCGACGACGGCGCCGCTGCCATCGAACACGCAGCGCAAGCACGGCATATGACCACTGAGGTGCCCGCTTGACGTTAGAGCTTGGTTGGGAGGAGTGGATCGGCCTTCCGCTCCTTGGCCTTCCCGCCATCAAGGCCAAGATCGATACCGGTGCGCGCACCTCGGCGCTGCACGCTTTTTCGGTCGAACCTTTCGGCCCTGTCGGCGCGCAAAAAGTGCGCTTTGCTGTTCATCCGATTCCTGATCGCCCTGAGATCGAGGTCTATTGCTCGGCCAATCTGCTCGACCGGCGCGAGGTCACCTCGTCCAATGGCGAGGTCGAGCTGCGTTACACGATCGAGACGGAAATCGATATCAATGGCCAGCGTTGGCCTATCATCCTGACACTGAGCGACCGTGAGGGGATGAGCTTTCATATGCTCTTGGGGCGTCAGGCGCTGGAGAGCTACCCCCATGGTGAGCCGATCGTCACGCCCACCAAGTCCTGTGTGCAACCGCTCCTCGATTACACCGTCTATGAAAAGCTGCAGGCCAAGCCGCGTGAGCAACGCGCTCTTCGCATTGCCGTCCTGACCCGTGGGCCGAGCAATTACTCCTGCCGCCGTTTGGTGGAGGCGGGCGCGGCGCGGGGACATGTGGTGGAGCTGATCGACACCGCGCGCTGCTATATGCTGATCAATGCCGATCGCCCCGAAGTGCATTACGACGGCCGAGCTTTGCCAAGTTATGATGCCGTGATCCCTAGGATTGGTGCACGGATCACCTCTTATGGTACAGCTGTGGTGCGCCAGTTTGAAACCACCGGCGCTTACTGCCTCAACCGCTCCGAAGCGATCCTGGCCAGCCGCGATAAGCTTTATGCCCACCAAATCCTCGCGCGCAACGGCATCGGTATGCCGACGACTGCATTCGCATCCTCGCCCAAGGACACCGATTCCATCATCGATATCATGGGGGCAGCACCGATCATTCTGAAGCTGCTCGAATCGAGCCAAGGGCGCGGTGTGGTGCTGGCCGAAACCAAAAAAGCTGCACAGTCGGTGATCTCAGCCTTTCGCAATCTGAATGCTGATTTTCTCGTCCAAGAGTTTGTCAAAGAGGCTGGCGGTGAGGACATTCGCTGTGTTGTGGTCGGCTCGAAAGTGGTCGCTTCCATGAAGCGCACCGCCGCTGCGGGTGAGTTCCGCTCGAACCTGCACCAGGGCGGGTCAGCCGTCAGTGTCCGCATCACAAAGCAAGAGCGCGAAGTGGCTCTCAAAGCTGCCAAAGCCTTAGGCTTGGGTTTTGCCGGTGTCGATCTCTTGCGGTCGGAGACAGGGCCTAAGGTTCTCGAAGTCAATTCAAGTCCTGGGCTTGAGGGGATCGAGGCGTCTTCGAAAAAGGATGTCGCTGACCTCGTTTTTCAGCATATCGAAAAACGTGCCGCGAGCACCGTGAAGCGCCGTCGTCGCGCCGCTGTCTGAGGAGATTGTCCCTTGCTGTCCCAGATCGCGACCCAAGCCTTGACGCTGCTCTCACCGGAGGCGGCCCACCAGGCGACGATCAATCTTCTGAAAACGCAGCTACTTCCAACGGTGCGCCCGGATTTGGACCCCCTTCTGCGGACAGAGGTTGCGGGCCTGGATCTGCCGAACCCGATTGGCATGGCTGCGGGGTTTGATAAGAACGCTGAGGTTCCTGGGCCGCTCTTGAAACTTGGGTTTGGTTTTGTGGAGGTCGGCGCGGTGACCCCGCGGCCGCAGCCAGGCAATGATCGGCCTCGGGTCTTCCGCCTACGGCAGGACAGTGCGATCATCAACCGCTACGGCTTCAACAATGATGGTCTTGAAGCCATTGCCGCGCGTATGCGGACCCAGGCTGAACGGCCCGGCCTTGTCGGGATCAATCTGGGCGCGAACAAAGACAGCGAAGATCGTGCGCAAGACTATGTGACGAGCTTGAAGCGTCTTGAGCCTTTTGCCGCGTTCCTGACCGTCAACGTTTCTTCTCCGAACACGGAAGGCTTGCGCTCGCTTCAAGGCAAGGACGCGTTGAAAGAGCTTCTCCAGCGCGTCCTGTCGGCCCGCACCATGGGTCGTCCTGTCTTCGTGAAAGTCGCGCCGGACCTTTCCGATGAGGCGTGTGCGGATATTGCAAGTGCTGCTTTGGACGCTGGTGTTGATGGTCTGATCGTCTCCAACACCACACTGTCTCGGGAAGGGCTTAAAAGTCCCCATGCCAACGAAAAGGGCGGTTTGTCCGGGCAACCTCTCTTTGAAGCCTCAACATTTATTTTGAGAGCTTTCGCACGGGAGACCAAGGGTCAGCTTCCGTTGATCGGTGTGGGGGGTGTCAGCTCCGCTCAAGACGCGCTGACCAAGATCAAGTCTGGTGCGTCAGCGGTTCAGCTTTACACGGCGCTGGTCTACCAGGGGCCAGGGCTTATCAAACGTATGCTGAAAGAACTTCCTGAATTGCTCCGCGCAGAAGGCTTCGCATCCATGAAAGATGCCGTGGGCGCAGATCTCTAATCATGTGATCGTGACACAATGGTACAGCAAATTGATAGGTCCAATCGTTGGCCAAGGCATGCAGGGATCTATAGTCATCAGATCATTTCACGGTATTATGAAATGATCGCAAGGGAATTTTCAGGGCGCTTTCAACCTGAAGGATGTATTCTCGTTCTATTGTGTTTACCAATGTTATTAAGTCCCCTGTCATGAGCGCGAGTTAACAGAAAATCCTCGGCAAAATGCAGGTTTTCACCTTTCCGTTTATCTTGCGGAAACTATGATCCTCTTGTTACACTGCGATGCAACATCGTTGCACCGTCATTCCTATCGGAGATCAATCTATGAAGAATGTGATGAGTGCGGTCTTGGCCGCAACAGCCCTCTTTTCGTCTGCCCACGCCGCCAGCATCGTCGCAACCTTTGATACCGATACAGAAGGTTTCGGTGTTGACGGCGGTACGCTGGTCCAATCACCTGCTGGCGGTAACCCAGGCGGCTTCCTGGAAGTGACCGATACGGTCGGCGGTTTCATGGAGCTGTTGTTCCCGCAAGGTTTCCTGGACGAAGTTGCCGACAATGCGCGCCTCAATTTTGATGCGCTCACCATTGCAGGGAACGGCGGGAATCTTGTCGAGTTCGGCGTTGTGTCGCTGACGGGCAATGGTCAGACCCTCAATGCTGACGCTTTCTTGCTCACCCCTCCGCCCAATGTTTGGACCGGCGGCGTGCTGACATTCAGTGCAGCGACCTTCAACGCCACCCAAGCGGTTTTCGAGGCTGTTCTTGATGACCTCACCAGTCTGACCATGACCGTTGAGCGCAACACGGGCATCAATGAAATCATTGGTATCGACAATATCGAGATCAACCCAATTCCCGTTCCTCCGGCCGCTGCTTTGATGGCTGGTGTGCTCGCCGTGGGGGCATGGCGCCGTCGCAAGACGTCCTAATTTTTCAAAGCTTAGGCTTTAAGTGAAGGGCGCGCGTTAAGACCAACGCGCGCCCTTCTTGCGTGCTATAGGCCACCACGTCGTCCGCAGCGATTTTCATTGCTGATTTTGACGATGGTTTCGATGGTGGCGGAGACTGTCAATGGCCTCGACGAGCG
>JBCCTG010000137.1:0-4467 GCA_039198735.1 Pseudomonadota bacterium
CATCCGCGAGGCCGACATCATCGCCGTGATGCAGAGCGGCGAAGTGATCGAGCATGGTACCCACCAAGAGCTTCTCGATCATGGCGGCCTCTACGCACGGCTTGTGGCCCTTCAGGATGGGCACAAGGAGACAGTATGACATCACCGCAAGCGCTTCTTTTGCTGGCGATCAGTGCCGCTTGGGGCCTACATATGGCGGTCATCAAGGTCACGGTGGATATGATTTCCCCACTGACCTATGTAGCCATGCGCATGGCGATCATTGCATTGATCCTGGCGCCGCTCCTGCGCTGGTATCCCGGCAAAATGCTCCGTATCTTGATTGCAGGTTTATGCTTTGGCGGCATCAATTATGCTTTCATGTTCACCGGCGTGAAGCTGACCAACGCATCCATCGGTGCGGTGATCTCGGAAAGCTATGTCGTCATTGCCACGGCTTTCTCCATTCTATTCCTAGGCGAACGGGTGGGATGGCGCCGAAGCCTTGGCATTGCCGCGGCAATTGTCGGTGTCATGATCATCGCGACGGGAGAGGGTGATAGCGCGGGCAGTGAAAACCTGACTTTGGGCGCTTTTTTCATCATCATGGCCGTCACCGCCGAAGCCACCGGCGCGATCTTTATCAAGAAGATTGATGGTGTGAAGCCGCTGTCGCTTCTTGCCTGGTTTGCCGTGGTCGGCTGCTTTGTGACGTTCGCCCTTTCAGCACTTTTCGATAGCAATCATTTTGCCTGGGTTGGGACCGATGACATGGTGCCCATTGGTCTAGCGACGCTTTATTCCGTGTTCGTTGCGTCTATTTTCGGCCATGCGAGCTATTATTATCTGCTTCAAAGGGTGCCGCTCAGTGTCATTGCGCCATCGGGGCTGTTGATCACACTCTTTGCCGTTCTGGCGGGTGTTTTTTGGCTTGGTGAGCCTCTCACCATGCGGTTCCTCGCAGGTGGTGCTCTAGTGCTTTCAGGGGTGGCCGTGGTGCTCTTCCGCTCGCACCCGCCTGATCGCAAACAGGTGATTGCGGCTGCGGCCAGCGGCGCTGAAGAGCGTCAATGGACAGATGACGATCCTATCACTCTGTACACATCACCGAACTATGGTGACCGCAAAGGGCGGGATGTTTCCATGGTCGTCTTGCATTATACCGGTATGACGTCTGCGGAAGAAGCGCTTCAGCGCCTTTGCGATCCCAAGGCCGGTGTCTCAGCACACCATTTGATCGATGAGAAAGGTCGCCATCATGCTCTCGTCGATGAACGCGAACGTGCTTGGCATGCCGGTGTGTCGGAATGGCAAGGTGAGGATGACATTAACTCCGTGTCGATCGGGATTGAGCTCGTCAATCCGGGGCATGAATTTGGCTATCGTGCTTTCCCCGAAGCGCAGATTGAGACGTTGATCCGTGTTCTGCGGGATATTCTGATACGGCATGATATCGACCCGGCGCGGGTCGTGGGGCATTCCGATGTGGCGCCGGATCGTAAGCAAGATCCTGGCGAGAAATTCCCCTGGGCACGGCTTCAAGCAGAAGGCTTGGCCATCGGCCCTGCTGCTGATCCTGCGACGGCTGCGAGCAAAGTTTCCGATACGCGGGATGCGGAGGATGGCCTCCGGCAGATTGGTTATGCTGTGGACCGGTTCGGGATAGAGGCTTGCGTGACCGCTTTTCAGCGGCGTTTCTTACCGCAAGCCCTTGGTCGCGGGCTTAATGAGAAAACCAAACAAGCGATCACGCAGGTCGTCCGTCACATGACGGTGACGTCAACGTGAAGAAGGTCAGCCAAACACACCGATACGGGCGAAGGCCCACAGGATAATGATCAGGAACAACACAAAGCCAATACCCATGGGTGCGCCTCTCATCACGTGATCCCTCCGTCTGCCTTTAAACGGCTCTTCGTTTTTGTTTTGGCCTATCGCGAACGCGAAACCGGTGATCCACTTTCGCTGCTCGAGGCTCTAATTATCGAGGAAGCTGCGGAGTTTGCGGCTGCGTGAAGGATGCTTCAGCTTACGGAGGGCTTTGGCCTCGATCTGGCGGATACGCTCACGGGTGACCGAGAACTGCTGGCCGACTTCTTCCAAAGTATGGTCCGTGTTCATACCAATACCGAAGCGCATGCGCAGCACACGCTCTTCCCGCGGTGTAAGCGAGGCGAGAACGCGGGTGGTGGTTTCCCGCAAGTTCGATTGGATCGCCGCATCGATCGGCAGGATGGCATTTTTGTCTTCGATGAAATCGCCGAGATGGCTATCTTCCTCATCACCAATTGGTGTTTCGAGAGAGATCGGTTCTTTGGCGATTTTCATCACCTTACGAACCTTCTCAAGCGGCATCGACAGCTTGTTGGCAAGCTCTTCCGGTGTCGGCTCGCGGCCAATCTCGTTGAGGATCTGACGTGAGGTGCGGACGATTTTGTTGATCGTCTCGATCATATGCACGGGAATACGGATGGTCCTGGCTTGGTCAGCGATCGAGCGGGTGATCGCCTGGCGGATCCACCATGTCGCATACGTACTGAACTTATAGCCGCGACGATATTCGAACTTATCGACCGCTTTCATGAGGCCGATATTGCCTTCTTGGATGAGGTCCAGGAACTGCAACCCGCGGTTGGTGTATTTTTTCGCGATGGAGATCACGAGGCGCAGGTTCGCCTCCACCATCTCTTTCTTGGCGATGCGCGCTTCGCGCTCGCCTTTCTGCACGGTTTGCACGATGCGGCGGAAATCACTGACCGTGAGGCCCGTCTCCTGGGAGAGCTGGCCAATTTCATCGCGAATGCCGACGATCTGACCTTGGCCTTTGGTGGTGAAATTCTGCCAGCCGCGACCGTCGAGGGCCGAGACAGTGTCCAACCAATCCGGGTCGAGCTCATGCCCAAGATAGGTGCCGAGAAACTCCTGACGGTTGACGCCGTAGCTGTCGGCAAGGCGCACAAGTTTGCCTTCCAAACCCATCAGCGCACGGTTGATCGCGTAGAGCTGCTCGACCAGCGCTTCGATCCGGTGGTTGTGCAGGCGCACCGAGCGGACCCGCTCCACAATGTCTTTTTGCAGTTTGCGCAGGCGCTTCACCTGGCTTTCGGAGAGGTCCTCACCTTGGAGCTGCTGCTCGATCTGGATGTCTTGCAGCCTACGGAGCTTTTTGAAGTCATCGGCGATGTCTTGGAAGGTCTGCATGACCCCGTCGCGCAGTTCCGCTTCCTTGGCGGAGAGAGACAGATCGCCCTCGTCGAATTCGTCTTCGTCCTCGCCGGTTTCGGCGGCACGGGCCTCTTGCTCTTTTTGAACCTGCTCGGCCACCTCGGGCCGGGTCATGTCCGGGCGGCTTTCGGGTCCACCGGTGTAGGTGGCATCAAGGTCGATGATGTCGCGGAGAAGGACCCGGCCTTCTTCAAGCTCCTCGCGCCAGACCGTGATGGCTTCAAACGTCAGGGAGCTTTCGCACAGGGCACGGATCATCGACTCGCGGCCAGCTTCGATGCGTTTGGCGATGGCAATCTCGCCCTCGCGGGAGAGAAGCTCCACTGCGCCCATCTCGCGCAAATACATGCGCACCGGATCATCGGTGCGATCACCGTCGGCCTTGGTGTTGGTGGTGACCGTCGCAGCGGTCTCTTTTTTGGCAACGGAGGAGCCTGTGGCTTTCGCACCGTCTTTGCTCTCGTCGTCCTCGGCGTCTTCGTTCTCGGTGACGTTGATGCCCATGTCCGAAAGCTTGGACATGATGTCTTCGATCTGCTCGGATGAGTATTCATCCTCCGGCAACACAGCGTTGAGCTGGTCGTAGGTCACGTAGCCTTTTTTCTTGGCCTCCTCGATCATCTTTTTTGACCGAGGCGAGGTTCATATCGAGAACCGGGTTGTCGCCACTTTCCTCGCGAACAGCTTGCGTCTTGCTCATGGAGATCCTTGTTCAATCCTACCGGGGAGGGCGCTTGGCAGCGCCTCAATCCCTTGAAGCCTCGTTATCTTGGTGCGCCGAGAGGCTCATCCGCACCGAATCCAACCAAATTTTTTCGCGCCCTGGGTCCTTATGCGCTTCGGCCCCTGCCTCCGTCACCTCGGCGCTCAAGATCTTATGCTGCCGATCAATAAGAAACGCGTCGTGCCATCCAGCCTCGGCGTCCTTGTCATCGGCATTCTGTTTGGTGAACCGGATCACTTTAACCAGGGGGTCCGCAGACCATCGCTGATACGTCGCTTCCGCTTCGGGCCAACCGCTCAACTGATGACGAAGTTTCCCGCTGTCAAGATCTGGCTCGTTCACGAGGGCATCAATTGTTCGGCTTAAGAGTTCGCTGAGATCTTTATCATGGATAGTTAACTCTAAGATTTCGCTTTCGAAGCGCCCAAAGAGTTTGGGATGATGGATAATGCCGATCACGAGCTGCGCCTCGCGGGCCGCGAGGGCCGGGCCACCGGCGCCGCCTTGGCCCAGGCGCGCCCTCAAGGCTTCGGACATGC
>JBCCTG010000138.1:0-4455 GCA_039198735.1 Pseudomonadota bacterium
CTATCTCGAAGACTTCATCACGGCGAATTGGGAGAAGGCATCGCGGACGCGCAAACCAATCATCGCGGCGGTTGCTGGCTATGCCCTGGGGGGGGGCTGCGAACTTGCCATGATGTGCGATTTCATCATTGCGGCTGACAACGCCAAATTCGGCCAGCCCGAAATCACCATCGGCGCCATCCCCGGCGCGGGCGGTACCCAGCGCCTGGCGCGCTTCGTCGGTAAGTCGAAGGCCATGGATCTCTGCCTCACCGGCCGCATGATGGGCGCCGAGGAAGCCGAGCGCTGCGGTCTTGTTAGCCGCGTGGTTCCGGCCGCTGAGCTTTTCGAAACGGCCGTCACCGCCGCCAAAAAAATCGCCAGCTTCTCGCGGCCCGTAACCATGATGGCAAAAGAAGTCGTCAACCGCGCATTTGAAACCACATTGAGCGAAGGCATTCTTTTCGAACGCCGGGTTTTTCACTCGGTTTTCGCCACCGCCGATCAAAAGGAAGGCATGCAGGCGTTCATTGAAAAAAGAGAACCCAATTTCAAAGACAGCTAATGCGTGCGTATTGAGTAAGGCCATCCACTATGAATGAAAGCATTCTCTACGCCGTCACGTTGATCGGGATGGCGGGGATCGGCGCGCAGTGGCTAGCGTGGCGCATCAATGCCCCGGCCATTGTGCTGATGTCGATCGCGGGCTTGCTGCTTGGTCCCGTGTTCGGACTTCTGGACCCCCGCGAAACCTTTGGCGATGTCTATGATCCTTTGATCTCGATCGCCGTGGGGATCATTCTCTTCGAGGGCGGTCTTCAACTGAAATTCGAAGAGCTGCGTGACGTCGGAAGCGGTGTTCGAAGGCTGGTCGTGCCCGGTGCGTTGATCGCTTGGGCCCTGGGCACCGTTGCAGGCACGCAGATCGCCGGTCTTAGTCTTCCCACGGCGCTTCTTTTTGGCGGCATCATGGTGGTCACGGGACCCACCGTGATCGGCCCCCTTTTGCGCCAGGCCAAACTCTCCAGCCGCCCGGCGACGCTTTTGCGCTGGGAAGGCATCGTCAACGATCCGATCGGCGCGTTGCTCGCTGTCGTTGTTTTCGAAGCTTACCATTTGAGCCAGCCAGGCGCGGGGGCGCTCACGCCTTTTGAAATTGGCGGCAGTCTGATTTTAGGCTCCGTCATCGCCTCGGTTTGGGGTGTGCTTTTGGGGCTTTTCGTGGCGCGGGCTTTCCGTTTGGGTTGGGTGCCCGAGTTTTTGAAAACGCCGGTGCTGCTTGCCCTCGTCATCCTTTGCTTCTCGGCCGCCAACGGGCTTCAGGAAGAGGCAGGCCTCCTCGCCGTCACCGCGATGGGGATCACCATCGCCAATTCCAAACTGCCCAGCATCAACCAAATCCGTCTGTTCAAGGAGAACATTGCCGTTCTTTTCGTGTCGGGCGTGTTCATTCTGCTCACGGCCAATCTCACGCCGGAAGTCCTGCTGAATGTTGGTTGGCGTGATGCCTTTTTTGTGGCGGCCATGTTGCTTCTCGTGCGGCCCATCACGGTGCTCACCTCCATGTTCGGGACCAAAGTCACGATGCAGGAGCGGTTCCTCGTCGGATGGATCGCGCCGCGGGGTATTGTGGCGGTGGCGGTTTCCGGCCTCTTCGCTGAGAAGATGGTGGGCCTTGGTTATGAGGACGGCGCGCGCATGGTGCCGCTGGCTTTCGCCATGGTCTTCGCCACCGTGGTTGCCCATGGTTTCAGCATCGCTCCCCTCGCGCGCTGGCTCGGTTTGGCCGCTTCAGGGCGTCCAGGGGTTTTGATCGTGGGCGGATCACCCTGGTCCGCGGCCCTCGGCGCGAAGCTTAAGGACATGAAAATCCCTGTCCTGATCACCGATGCCAACTACCGCGCGCTTCGGCCTGCACGGAACCTCGGTGTCGAGACCTTCTACGGTGAGGTCCTGTCCGAGGTCACAGAGCACCATATCGAGTTCGTGCGCTACGGTACGCTCCTCGCGCTCACCGGCAATGATAGCCACAATGCGCTCGTTTGCACCGATCTTGCCCATGAGATCAATCGCACCAAGACTTTCCAATTGACGCCCCGCACGGGGAGCGGTGAGGGGCGCCGCAGCGTTTCCTATGCCCTCCAGGGACGCCCGCTCTTCGCCGAGCCCATTTCCCTCGACGATCTCTTGCGTCGGCATTATGGCGGCTGGGACTTCCAGATGACGCGCATCACGGAGGAATATACGCCTGAGGACTTTGCCCAGGCGATCGGCGATGACGGCCTTTTGGTGATGCTCGAACGTGACGAGCAGTGCCATTTCAGCAGTTCCGATCAACCGCTGAAACCCAAAGCCGGTGACCGCGTCCTCGCCTATGTTTCCCCCGAGGCGCTGCAGCGCAAACCGAAAAAGCCCAAAGTGCAGGCTGATCAGAACTCTGCCGACCCCGCAGCCGACATCGAAGAGCTGAAGGAAGAGGCGCTCGAGAAAGTCGGAGGCGTAACGTCCTTAACCGGCAGTTAAGATTGGTTCCCCTACCCGTAAGACAATTGTTTGTATTTCAGGGTCGGTGACATGACGTTCGGCGCAGCAAGATGGAGCGAAAGATGGCGTGCATCGTCCTTTTCCGCCTATGCGTCGCAGTTGGCGTTGCGCCGCGCTGAACACGCCGCCGAGAAGGCGCGGGACGAAACCGAAGAGGCCCTCAGTGCCCGTTCGGCTTTTCTTTCGGGCCTCAATCACGAGCTCCGCACCCCTCTGAACGCGATCACGGGGTTTGCCGGTCTTCTGAAAGAAGCGGACACGCTCGGCGTGACGGCTGCGAAGAAAACCGAGTATTTGGACCACGTTCTCTCCTCGGCGCGCCTCCTCCTGGAACGGATTGATATGATCCTTGATGCGGCGGGACGCGGCGAGAAGGCAGCAACCGAAGCCGTTCAAGGAACCGATGCCGTTCCTGTGCTGCGGCGCTTGTTGCAAGAGCATGCCGGTAATCTTTTTCTCACCGGCGTGGACATCGAGAAAGACCTTCCGCTCACGGTGATTGCTGAGCGTGATCTTTATGCAAACTTGCAATCGGCTTTTGCTTTTGTCAGTGAGCAGCAGAAAAAACGGCAGGCCGTGACAGTTCGCCTTTTCGAAGATACGAGCGGCGGCGGTGAGAAGGCTTTGATCCTAAAGCTGACGCTCCTCTCAACGGAAACCCCCATTGAAGAGAGCGCCGTGCGTGCGCTGCGTCGGCAGCTGTTGGCGAGCAGCATCCGCTTTGAGATTGAAGGGGACGGTGAGGCGGGGGTCAGTCTGAGCTTCGCTTTCCCGATGGCCGGGGGAGGGCACCCATCGTGATCGGACAAACGAGCACGGCATTTGATATTTATACAGACGATGAAACGTCTCCGAGTGAGCCCATTGGCTTCGTCGCTGCTGTAACGCATACAGATATTGTTCTTGCCATCCCGCGATCGGCCGAAGGGCTGACGGCGCTGAAAATCGGCGCGGTGGTGGCCATGGGTCTCGATGATGAGCTGATCGGCGTGGTGACCGCGCTCGATACGCCTGTCCCCGTGGCTGAGCCGCGTGCTGATGATATCATTCTGGCGCGGGTGATGGCTGTGGGCGGCATTGCCCATGACGGCCAAATCACACCTCACGCCCCGCCGCCAAGCGTTGGTGCTAGGGTGCGCTTGCTGCACGCTGACCAGCGCCTGGTGCTGCGCAGGCAATCTCTCAAAGCGCCCATACCTCTTGGAACGGGTGCGGATGATGAGCCGTTCGATCTTGATTTGACAGCGCTTTTAAATGGTCTGCTGACTATCGAGGGCGACAGCGGAACGGGCAAAAGCTGTTCCTTGGCGGTGGTCATTCGCAATCTTTTGAAGGCGCGCTTTCCTGGGCGCATTGTGCTGATTGACACAGCTGGCGCTTTTGGCCGCTCCTTCGGCGGCGGCGCTGAAATTGTCGAGGTGACGGAAACCTTGGTTCCCGTAACAATGTTGACGGCTGACGATATAGCTGCGTGCCTTGCAATCGACGGTTATCCGTTGTCGGAGCAAGAGCACGCTGCACTCCAGGCGGCTGTGAAGGCTGAGTATGAAGATGCCCACCGTCAGCGCCGCGCGCCGCGTTACCGCATGGCGGATGTGATCAGCCGTTGCCACCGTTTGGCAGAGCAGGCATCCCGTGAGACCACCTCTGGCTATCAGTCTGTAGGCGACCGACTTTCCGCGGCTGCGCGTGATCCGCGGTTGGCGCTTTTCTTTGGTGAGGATGCCGGTCGTTTAACGGCAGAGGATGTGCTGCAAACCTTGTTCCGTCTTCCTGACGGACGGCCACCCATGGCTGTTCTCCAACTGCATCATCTGTCTGCGGACGTCGCGCCGATTGCGGCTTCCGTTATTTTGCGTCTAGCGCGAGATATTGCAGAGGCCGCGGGGGACCAGATCCCTGTTTTGGCTTTCCTTGATGGCTTTGATGAGC
>JBCCTG010000139.1:0-4455 GCA_039198735.1 Pseudomonadota bacterium
CCATCCACCGGATCGATGATCCAGCGATAACGGCCTGCGCCTTTTTTCTCAGGAAATTCCTCACCCTTGATACCATGATCGGGAAAGTGCTCTTCAATCCGTGCACGAATGGCAAGCTCGGCCTTTCGGTCGGCTTCCGTAACGGGGTCAAAGCCGCCATCCTTTTTGTTGGTGATGGCGGTGCCGGTTCGAAACCGCGGCAAACTTTCTTCGGCAGCCGCGTCAGCCAGTTTGTGAGCGAAGGCGATCAGATCGTGATGGTCCATCATACTCGATTGCCGTCCGCCCGCGGAATGTGCAAGGTCCCGCGCTGCAAGTTGCCTTGCGCGCGGGGCCTCCTCCCCTCATCAACCTGGCGGAGCCTTCAAAAAGCTCGCCCGGCCCGCCCAACGAAAGTCTCTAAGCGGCGTCAGCCAGAGTTTTCGCAAGATCGAGAAGACGCCGCCGTGGGCCTTCTTTCAAATTGTAGTAAGCACGGATGAGATCGATCGTTTCTTTCTGCTGAAAGACTTCTGGGGCGATGACCGAATCGCTGCCCAAAGCACCGTTTTGATGCAGTTCACGCTCCTCCTCGGAAAGCCCTTCAAAAAAGTGCGCAACCGGAACATCGAGGGCGCGGGCAATGACCCAGAGCCGCGATGCCGAAATGCGGTTCGTGCCGCTCTCATATTTCTGAATTTGCTGGAACTTGATCCCGACGCCATCGGCCAGCCTTTGTTGGGTCATCCCCAAAAGGCAGCGGCGCTGTCGCAGTCGCTGTCCCACGTGTAAATCAACCTGATGCGGCATCCCCGCCTCCCATATTCGCTCAACGGGAAGTGCAGGTTCAAGCTTCGTGCCACTGGAGGGTGTGGACGTTTACGCCAAGGCGGCGAACCTTAAGAAAGATGTCCGCTTGTTCGCTCAAACGCTTCTAAAGCTTCGCGATGTTGGTGCGCTTCTTCAACGTAATGGGCGGCCCCCAGAAGCGCCATCTTGTCCTCACCCTCGCGCAAGTCCCGCAATTTTCGCGCGGGCATGCCCGCCCAAAGCTCCCCTTGCGGAACACGTTTGTTGTTGGAGAGGAAAGCGCCCGCCGCAAGAAATCCGCCGGTTTCAATCACTGAGCCGTCCAGCATCGTCGCGCACATGCCCACAAAGCCGCCATCCTCCACCGTGCAGCCGTGGAGCATGCATTTATGACCCACAAGGACGTTCTCGCCGATAAGCGTCGGTGTGCCGCCGACATCGGGATCATCGACATGGATCACGGTGCCATCCTGAACGTTGCTGGCAGCGCCAATGATGATCTTATTGGTGTCGCCGCGTAGGATGGACCCATACCAGATCGATGCTTTGGGCCCGATCTCCACATCACCAATGATCACGACGCCGGGGGCGAGAAACGCGCTGTCATGGATTTTAGGGGTCTTGCCGTGGAAGGGCAAAATCAATGGCTTCATGCGCCTCGATCCTTAGGGCTTGGTGTCGTGTCGGGAGGTGTATGCGTAGACGCGATCAATCAAGCAAGACTGACTGATGATCGATGATGCACCGGGGAAGGGTTTGTCGGAGATGAAAAGAGGGCTGGAGCGTTCGATGCAACCGGTGGATTGAAAACGGCTTGTGAATCCGATCCGTTCTGTCTGGCTGGCGGCAAAACAGATATCTCGGAACGTCACCAAAAACTCTTCACCGGTTGTGCGGCGAAGGATCAGCCCTTGTCCTGCTTCCCAGTTTGAAAACCCATCAATCCCGTTGCGAAAGCACACGCGATCGACCTCAGCGCCTATGGAAGGGTCGTTGGCAGGGCTCGCTAGGATGTCATCATACTTTTTGCTGGCGCAGGCCGTGACCATTGCGCTGACAAAAAACACGGATAACGTGCGTATTCGCATCTTCACTCTCCTGTTGCACATCCCTATCACCTGACTGTTGGCAAGGCTTACGCGCTGATGAGCATGGTGGTAACGGCGTTACAGTGTTTCGCTCATAGCTTGTCACGTCCCAATGGGTGTGCGACGAAAGGTTAAGACCCCGTGAGGTCTTATCGGGGAGGCCAAGTTGACCATTTCAGACGCTTTGGCTGGCTTCCTCGGGATGCCACCTGCCGTTGCTGCGAGCTTTCTTGCGGCATTGATGGCGTCGGTTGGTATTTTCACGGTGTCCATCACCCGTGATTGGGCTGAGCGGCATCGCCCCCACTTTGCGGCTCTGGCTTCCGGCGTTCTTTTGAGCACCGCTCTTTTTCTTCTTCCCGAAGCGTCTGGCGGCCATGCGCTGGCGCCTCTGGCCGCACTGGGCGGCTATTTTCTTCTTTTCGTCTTGGGCCGGTTCGCACGGCGGTCGGAAGGACGGGCATTGGCTGCGTTCATCGCCATCTCGCTCCACTCCACGATCGATGGTTTTGAGTACGGAATGCTTTTTGCGGCGCATGAGGCGACCGGCATTTTAGGCGCATCAGGTCTCATCATGCACGAGTTCGTTGAGGGTGTGTTGCTCTTTCTGATCTTGCGCGGAACGGGGATGCCGAAGCTCTTTGCGGTTCCCTTGGCGCTTCTCGGTGCGGCGGCGACCACACCGGTGGGGGCCATTGCGACGACGCTTCTCCTGCCGCATCTTGATGCATCGACGTTCTCTCTCCTTCTGGCGTTTGCCGCTGGTGCCTTGTTGTTTGTGGGGGCGAGCCAGTTGCCTGAGGAATTCGGCGAATTGTCGTTCCGCTCGGCGGTCTTCACCTATGCTCTCGGTGCGTTTCTGGCGGTTGTGCTGTTGTGGACAACCCATGGTCCGAGCCACGGTGAGCATCACCATCATGGTACCCCGCAAGGTCGGCACGACCACGGCAGCAGCCGTTAACTCTTAGGAAATCTTAGAAAAGTGGCGACGGACGCTCCATGGAGGGCAGGGCAACCCAAGATATGGAGCGCCCGTCAACCGAAAGTCCGGGCGTCGCGGCCACCCTTGGGAGAGAGCATGGGGGCGACCGTTAGGTGAGGGAAGGATCAGCACCGAACTGTCACGACCATAGGTTGTAGAGAGTGAAAAAGGGGTAAACGCCAACACCTTTCGCGCGCAACCGGCAAGGATTAGGAGACCCCGATGACATCGACCGATACCGCTCTCGTGCTGCTTTCCGGCGGCCAGGATTCCGCCACATGCCTAGCCTGGGCGCTCGACCGCTTCGACCTCGTCGAGACGGTCGGTTTCACTTATGGGCAGAGGCACGATATCGAGATGACGGCGCGCCAGAACGTTCGCGAGGCTTTCATGCATGCGTTTCCGCAGTGGGCGGAGAAGCTTGGCGAAGATCGGGTGATTGATCTTGGTTTTTTGAGCGCACTGGGTGAGACCGCGATGACGGCGGAGGTGGATATCAAAATGCAGGAGAACGGCTTGCCCAACACGTTCGTGCCCGGACGTAATTTGGCTTTTCTCGTGGCCGCCGGTGCGCTTGCCTACCGCCGCGGTGCGCGCGCCATCGTTGGCGGTATGTGCGAGACTGATTATTCCGGGTACCCTGACTGCCGCGATGCGGCCATCCAATCCCAGGCCCAGGCCCTTCGGCTTGGCATGGATTTGTCCGTCGACGTGGAAACGCCTCTGATGTCTTTGAGCAAGGCGGACACCTGGAAGCTTGCCGACGCGATTGGCGGCGAGGCATTGACTGCGATCATCGAGGAAGAGACGCATACGTGCTACCTTGGTGTGCGCGATGTCCGCCACAGCTGGGGCTATGGCTGCGGCACATGCCCGGCGTGTGTTCTTCGCGCCCAAGGGCACGCGGCTTGGCGCGCCAGCGCATGAGCTATGCTGTCAAGGAAGTCTACCTCACCTTGCAAGGGGAGGGCGCGCAAACAGGGCGGGCTGCGGTCTTCTTGCGCTTTGCCGGTTGCAATCTTTGGTCGGGGCGTGAGGCTGATCGTTCATCGGCCATCTGCCAATTTTGCGATACCGATTTTGTCGGTGTTGACGGGCCAGGGGGCGGGCGGTTCGCTGATGCAGCCTCCCTTGCTCGCCATGTTCAAAGCTTTTGGCCGGGGGGCGGTAAGCCTTACGTCATTTGCACCGGCGGTGAACCGGCGCTCCAGCTTGATCGTTCACTGATCGATGCCTTTCACGAACAAGGCTTTGACGTCGGTATCGAGACGAATGGGACGCTCGACCTTCCCGCGGGGATCGATTGGATCTGCGTCAGCCCCAAGGCGGGCTCCCAGGTTGTGGTGCGCCGAGGTCATGAGCTGAAACTCGTCTACCCGCAAACCGGTGCGGAGCCTGAACGGTTCAGCGACTGGGATTTCCAGCATTTTTTCTTACAACCGATGGACAGTCCGGCCCAGGATGAGAATATTGCTTTGGCGACGGACTATTGCCGCCGAAACCCTGCTTGGCGTCTGTCGCTTCAGACGCACAAGCTGATCGGTATTCCTTAGAGCCTTTAGAGCGTTTTCAGCCAAAGTGGAGCCGGTTTGGCGG
>JBCCTG010000140.1:0-4443 GCA_039198735.1 Pseudomonadota bacterium
GCATGGATAAAGAATAGCCGTCCTTCAACGCTTTGATGAGGTCACGCCCACCGCGTTTGCCTTTGGGAATTTGATAACGGCTAATGTGCGCTGCACGCTGATGGATGATATACTGATCGACAAGTGTATTGTTCGGTGCACGGTAGACAAAGGCGAGCTTAACTCCTGCAGCTTTCATGGTAGCGCCCATGACTTCCCAATTGGCAAAATGGCCAGAGATGAAAATCGCTTTTGTTCTGCCTTCGGCCACGGATTGGAAAATATGCCCGTTCTCCACCGTTGTCCGCTCAGCCAGCGCACCAAGGTGGCTGTACTCGGCGGCGGTGCGGCCGATATTTTCCCATGTGTCCGCTAGAATGGCTGAGCGCTCCGCAGGCGTCATATCGGGGTAGATAAGCCGCAAATTGGCCTCGCCCCGTTTGTGAACGGTTCTGATCATCGGGCCGATTGCGCGCATCACACGGCCCATCACGTTCGAGGCCCGCTCGATCGGGACATGTTTCAAGATGCCCATCAGCCCTAAAAAGAAAGCTGCCTCGATGCGTTTCAAGAGGGTGAGCGGACGGTTGGAGCGCGGCGCCGGCAAGGCAATATCGGCGTCCCAGGCTTCTGGTTCGGCGGTTGTCTCGCTCATAATCTTTCCTCCAGGAGACGGATAATAGCCTCACCGTCGCGCCATGTCATCGCGCCGCAAATGGGGGTGATGCCGTCCCGATCTTGGGGGGGGATTCGCACATAGTCTTTTTCCGTGGTCACAAGGCGCGCGCTAAGCTTTTGCGCGGCGTCTCGCAGGTGTTCCAGCTCTTTCTCTTTGAAAGCGTGGTGGTCGGGAAAGGCTTCAAATCCAACAAGATCAGCACCTTCAGCATCAAGCGAGGCGCGGAACCGCTCCGGACGGCCAATTCCGCAAAAAGCGAGGAGTGGGCCTTGAGGTATCGCGCCTTCAAGGGAGAACCACGCTGCAGCAAGGGGTAAATCCTGGGCAAAGGCTTTCAAGAAGGGGGGGATGTCAGCGCCCTCATGCGCGACAATGGCAAGGATCGCATCGGCGCGGGATCGGGCTGTTTCTGGCCGCTCACGCAGAGGCCCTGCGGGGAAGACCTCGCCATTCCCAAAACCGCTTTCGGCATCCACCAACATCAGCGCTCTGGTTTTGGTAAGGCTTGGGTTTTGCAAGCCGTCATCCATGATGATGAGGCCAGCGCCGTCTTGTGCTGCGGCTTTGGCGCCGGCTGCACGATCGCGGCTGACCCAGACGGGCACGTCCCGCGCTAGCATCAAGGGTTCATCGCCCACTTGATCAGCGCTATGATGTTCAGTGACGCGGCAAGGGCCCTTCTCGCGGCCGCCATAGCCGCGCGTCAGAATATGCGGGTTGTGACCGCGCATCATGAGTTCATTGGCCAGCATGCGGACAAAAGGTGTTTTGCCGACACCGCCCATGGTGGCATTCCCCACACAGATCACGGGGACATCAGCTCGATAAGGAACAGTTTTGCGCAAACGACGCTGCACCTCGGCGTGGTAGACAGCGCCTAACGGCGAAAGCGTCTTAGCAAGCCAGCTCGCCCCCGGTGCGGCTTGCCAAAAGCGCGGCGGCTCCCAAGGCATCAGCGGGTGATGCCGCCTTTGGAGAGCACCGGATCGAGCACATCGATAAGACCATCGAGCACGGCTTTGGCACGCTCGTCGGACCACGCGCGTGCCGCGTTCGCCATGGCTTGGCGCGTCTTGGCATCGCTCAAAAGGCGTTCGAGGGATGCGGCCAAGTCACGCTCATTACGCACCAGCCCCGCTGAGCCTGTATTGCGCATGTCTTTGTAGGTGTCGGCGAAATTGAAAATTTCCTCACCATGCAGAATAGCGCAGCCAAGGCGCGCAGGCTCAAGCGGGTTGTGCCCACCGATGGGCGCCAGGCTCCCGCCGACGAAGGCGACATCGCAGAGTGAGTAGAAGACACCAAGCTCACCCAGCGTATCGGCCAAGTAGATCTCGGTCGTCTCCGTCACGGGTTGCTTCTTCGAACGGCGCGCGATCTTGAAATCCTGCGCCTTGCAAAGCTCTTCGATCTCATCACCGCGGGCGGGATGGCGCGGCGCGAGAATGAGAAGCGAGTGGGGGTCGGTCAAAAGGATTTGCCGGTGCGCGCTCAGCACCTTGATCTCTTCCCCTTCATGTGTGCTGGCCGCAAGCCAACGCCCGCGATCACCGAGCCAGGCCTGCATTTGCTCCACATCAGGCTTGGCAGCAGGAAGAGGTTCGGCCGCGTATTTGAGATTGCCGAGCATCTCTACAGGACGCCCACTGAGTGTTTTGAACCGGTCGGCATTGTCCTCGTTTTGGGCAATGATCACATCGAAGACACTGAGCAGCTCTTGCGCTGCGCGCTTGCGGCTCTGCCAGCTTTGAAAGCTTTTCGGCGACATCCGTGCATTGATCAGGGCCATAGGAACACCGCGGTCATGGGCCTGCCCCAGCATCACGGGCCAGAGTTCGGATTCCACGAACAAAGCGGCGTCAGGGCGCCAGTGATCGAAAAACCTGCGCACAAATTGCGGCTGATCCACCGGGACATATTGATGGATCGCATGGGGCGGCAGGCGTTTGGCCATCAACTCCGCCGATGTCACTGTTCCCGTGGTGACCAGAAAAGAAAGACCGGCATGGCGCTTCTTCAGCGCTTGCACGAGGGGCAAGATCGAGAGGCTTTCTCCCACTGAAGCACCATGCAGCCAAAGAACCTTACCCTCAGGTCGTGCGGAGGTGCTTTGACCTCGGCGTTCGTCCAAACGATGGGGATCTTCTTTACCTGCCCGCAGGCGTTGCTGCAGCGCATAATTGGCGACAGGCTTCAAAAAACTGCTCGCGGCCCGGTAGGTCTTGAGGGACCAAGCCTTTCTTTGCGCCATGGAAAACTCCAACGGACGCCGCCGTACGCCCCTGATATTTTTAAGAAAAGGGCGCAGAAGCGATCCACTGACCCTCATTTCATCGCCGGTCTATAGACCGGCCCCCCGGCGCTTGGCAAAGGGGGCTTATGATCAAGACCCCGCGTTCGTTGCTGTTGCGCATTTGGCGTGAGCATCTTTCCCTTTATTCCGGTCAGTTGTTTTTGGCGCTCACCTTCATGGGCGCCTTGGCAGCAGCCGAGGTGGGCTTCATTCTTGCGACCGAGTGGATCTTCGCAGGGCTCGAGCCAGAGCGGAGCACGCGCTTCCAAAGCGTAACGCCTCAGCAAGTTGTTGTTTTCGGTCCGATCTTCGTGATTGGTCTTGCGATCCTGCAAGCGTTTTTTTTCTACCTGCAAGCAATCACCGCCCAAGGGGTGGGTGTGTCGGTTCTGCGTGATCTTCAAGTGCGCATGTACAGTGCGATCACGGCCTATGATTTGTCCCAGCTCAAAGGCCGGGGCGGTGAAGGGGACAGCCGTCTCGGCGGGCTCGTTTCGCGGTTTACGAACGATATGACGGTCTTGCGCGAATCGCTTCGGCGGGTGCCCAACGCGGCGCGCGATGTCATTCGTCTGATAGGTTTCATCAGTGTGCTGGCCTTCCTCGATCCCATCCTTTTCGGCTGTGTGCTGCTGATTTATCCCTTGATCGGGTTTCCGATCACCATCATCGGCAAGGCGATCAGGCGACTGGCCCGGCGGGTGCAGGGCCAGATTGGCGATGTGACCGGCCTGTTGACCGAGAGCCTTTCGGGGCAGGAAATGATCAAGAGCTATCGCCTCGAAGATCACGAAACGGAACGTTTGGCCGAGGCCTTTGACGAGCGCCGGCGGCTCCTCATGCGGCTTGTGCGTCTTCGCTCAGCGAATGAGCCGATCATCACCATCATCGCGGCGGTGGCGGTGGCGTTCATCATCGCTGTTGCTGCTTTAAGGATTGAGGCTGGAAGTCTGACGGGTCCGGAGCTTGTGGCTTTCCTCGTCGCGATGGCGCTTCTCTCCCAGCCTGCTCGGGGTCTTGGGACACTGAATGCTGTCCTTCAGGAGGGCTTGGCAGCGATCGAGCGGGTTTTCGGTGTGATCGATGACGAGCCGCGCATCATTGATCCATCGGAGCCGAAAGCTCTAGGTATAACAGTTGGTTCTGCCCCGGCGATCGCGTTCGAAGGCGTCGATTTTGCCTACGAAGAAGACGCGCCGATCCTTAAAGATTTCTCGCTTCATATTCCTAGAGGTTCGACCGTTGCACTGGTGGGGCCATCAGGTGCAGGAAAATCCACCGTGTTCGGTCTTTTGCCTCGCTTTTACGACAGGGCGAGCGGTACCATCACGATTGAGGGGACAGGAATCGAGCAAGTCTCGCTCGATGATTTGCGCCGTTCGATCAGTGTCGTCAGCCAAACACCGATCCTTTTCGATGTCTCCGTCAAAGAGAACATCCGGCTTGGCCAGCTTGATGCTTCGGATGCTGACATTGAAGCTGCGGCCAAGGC
>JBCCTG010000141.1:0-4414 GCA_039198735.1 Pseudomonadota bacterium
ACCCGCCGCCATAGGTCCCTTTCTCCGCAAGCGAATAAAGCTCTTTCTCGGCGACTTCGACCTGGCCTTGGGGATCATCGTCGATATCGGCGGCTTTCGCTCGCTCGATCATATTCGTCCCGATACCGATCAACCCACGGGAGACATGAAGATCGAAGATGAGCCGTCCGTAGTCGGCAGCGCCCACGGTGGTGGGAACGGCTTGCGCCAATTGCACAAGATAGCGCTCGCCGCCAGCCTCTTTGAAAGCCTCTTCTTCGTTCAAATACGTGTTGAGCATCACTGGCGAGGCGAGGCGGCCTGAGCTGATCAATTTCTCGCACGCGCCGTAAATTTGTCCGTGGAGCGGATCATAAAAATGCTCCGGCTTCAGATAGGCGTTGACTTTGTAGAAGACCTCATTGTCGTAGAGGACCGCGCCGAGAAGGGCCTGTTCGGCATCAAGGGAATAGGGCGTTTGGTCGGCACCCGGCTGGGGCGCGGGTAAAGGAGATCCATCAGGCATGAGACACTTTTCTCACGTCTAACCCTCCAGGCAAAGTGAAAGCTTTGAACAGAGGGCGGGGTGAGGGGGGCTCATTTAACGCTCTGTACCGCTCATGTTTTCCGCCTTCGCTTCAGTTTTGGCCGCTAACACATTGGAGGTCTGGCGCAAAAGAATGAGCCCGAGCAGTACGAGCGCCGGGTAGATGTTCACATGAGTGAACGCCTCATGGATCTGCGCGTGGTTCGACAGCACCTCAAGGAAAGCAAGCGGCACAAGAGCAGCGATGATAAGGATACGGCCTTTTTTCCAAAGCGTTAGCGCTTCGTCTCGGCCGCACTGCTTGATAAAAGGAATGATACCAAAAGTGATCAACGTGGCTGGTCCCCAGAAGACTTTGAGGGCGGCCAGATTGGTGTAGAGGGCTTGGCCCAGCCAAAAATTATCGATCCCTGCAGCCTCGCCGCGCACGCGGAAGGCGGCCGCGCCTAAGGAATTGGTGATCACCTCGGGTCCTATGACCGCCGCTGCTAAAATGATCTTGCTGGCCCAAAGGCCAATCCAACCGGCACCGAAGAACACTGTACACAGAGAAAATGTCTTGAGGGGATGGTTTGCGATCAAGCCTGCCGAGCTTTGCACGTTGTAAAGACAGAAAACCATGAAAGGCACCACCAGAATGAGCATGGGGGTGGTGAGGAAATCGAAAAATGCCGTGAGGCAGCCCAAGACGAAAAACGTCAAAACCGGCGGCTGCGTTGCCTGCGACCGCAAACGGGTCAGATAGAGCCCGCCGCCAACCACCAGCCACCACGTCACGGCTTTGGTCACCACGGAGACAAGGCCAATCGTGTTCACGAACAGGAGTGGTACGGCGAAAGCCATCGCCACCTTGAGACCAAAATCTTGTCCCAAACGAAGTAGCCATGCCGAGGTCAGGAGCACACTGATCAAAAACATGAAGCCGCGCACATCATGATAAGGGAGGGCAGCCATAAAGGGGCGGAATACCAAGAGATAGCCGTGCCAATAGCGGAAGTAATCCCGTGTGGTTTGAGGCTCACCGGTTTCGAGCCAATCGATCAGCGGCTGGCAGCCATAAAGGCTGGTGGCGTTGATCGCTTTCCAGAAGGTGGATTGGTTCTCATGCTGAGGGTCTTGGTAAAGACCAACACTCACGCCTATGCATTCGGTGCCGCTGTCCATGATGCGACCATTGATGCCGTAAGTGTCGTCAAGGGCGTCGATCTTATCGCCGAGGTTCTCCGCAATGGGATCATTGGGAATCATGAACACAAGCGTGATCAGCACCGTGAAGGTAACGAAGAGAGCCGCACCGAGGCCCAATGCCGTCGCAACTTTCCCCATGAGCCAGGTCGTTGTCATCAGCGTGTCTCTCGAAAGGCGAAAAACCGGGCGCCGAGATAGTTCACCATGGCGCCGAGCGCCGTGGATCCGAAAAGCGCTATCGTCGTGCCCAAGGCACCGTTCAGTATACCAATGAGAAGACCAAATGTAGCGTAGTTGATCGACAGCCCGAGGCTCTGGCTCAAAAGATAGCGGGGCAGGGACCGTGTGAGGGCCACGTCTTTGGCACCATGGAAAACGAAATGCCGGCTCAACACAAAGGTTACGGAAATCGCAGCAGCGATGGAGAGAGCGCGGTTCGTGAGGGGAAAGGCGCCGAAAACATATGTCAAAAGACCAAACATCGAGGCATCAACAACGAAACCTGCCGCACCGGCAAGCAGAAATCGTTTGCCTGACGAATGCCTGTTGATCATGTTTGCGCCCCGCGCATGATGGGGGGATGGGCCAGGTATGCCAGCCGTTTTTGTTCGGCGTGGTAGCGGGCGAGTTTACGCTGAATGAGCCCCACAGCGGCCAAAATCAGTGCAGAGACCATCACGGAAGCCGCGGCAAACGCTGTGGGAAAACGCGGTACGAGACCTGTTTCGAAATATTCAAACACCACAGGAAGGCCGATGACGAGGCTCAAGATTGCCGCCGCCGCGGCAATAGGGCCGTAGATGACAGTCGGCCTGTGGGCATGCAAGAAGCTCAGCATGCTGCGCGCAATTTTCAAGCCGTCGCTATAAGTCTTCAGTTTACTGACGCTCCCCTCGGCGCGTTCCTTATAGGGAAGCTCAACCTCGCCCACCGGAAGGCGCATGGATGCAGCGTGGGCGGATATTTCCACCTCGATTTCGAAGCCTTTCGCCACCGAGGGGAAGGATTTGACAAACCGGCGTGAGAAGACGCGGTACCCGCTCAACACATCTTTGGCGGGGAGATCGAAAAACCGCTGAAAAGCCCACGTGAAGAGCGTGTTGCCGGTTTGATGGCCAAAGCGGTAAGCGCCATCGCTTTCCTGGCGGCGTGCGGCCACGAGCATGTCGAGTTGTTGGTCAAGAAGTGTACGGATGAGTGAAGGAGCTGACGCGATATCATAGGTGCCATCGCCGTCCATCATGAGGAAAATATCGGCCTCGATATCGGCAAAGGCGCGCCTGATGACGTGACCTTTGCCGGGGGTGGGTTCAAACCGCACATGGGCACCGGCCGCGCGCGCGGCTTCCGCCGTCTTGTCGGTGGAGGCGTTGTCGTAGACATAAACGGAAGCTTGGGGGAGCGCGGAACGAACATCGCTTACGACATGGGCAATGGCTGTTTCTTCGTTCTTGCACGGAAGAATGACAGCGATGTTGAGATCGGCCAGCTTAGGCTCCGGCGTGTCCGGTTTTTTGCTGCGAAGCCTGACCGCCATGCCCACCAACCCCTTTGACGCGCATGGCTGGCGGCCCTCAATCGGGTGAGTGCCAGCCATGCATTTTTTTTGACGTTACGCGCTGGTTTCCTGGGTCGCAGTGTCCTCGGAAGGCTCGTCAGCGGGACTCGCCTCATCCGCCGAAGGCGTATCAAAGCCGTCTTCATCAAAACCCGTGCCAGTGACCTTTTCGACCTCTTCCTCTTCTTTGGCGAGGACGTTTTCACCGCGGGCCTGACGTTCAGCTTCGTCTTGGCTGCGCGCGATGTTGATCTCGATGGAGACCGTCACTTCCGGGTGCAGACGAACCCGCACAGGGAAGATACCGAGGGTTTTAAGTGGCCCGTCGAGCAGCACATTGGCTTTGGAAAGCTTCAGCTTCTTGGTCGATGCAACCTCGGCAATATCGCGTGAGGAGACCGAGCCGTAAAGCATACCGGCATCGGAGGCTGAGCGAATGACAGTGAACTGTTTGTCCGCGACGGAGCGTGAAGCGACCTCGGCCTTTTCGCGCTCTTCGTCGTTGCGCGCTTCGATAGCTGTGCGTTCCGCTTCGAACTTCTTCCTGTTGGCATCGGTCGCGCGGAGCGCCTTGCCCCTGGGCAGAAGATGGTTGCGGGCAAAACCTGGCTTCACGGTGACTTCGTCACCGATCGAGCCGAGCCGTTCAATCCGTTCAAGGAGAATAACTTGGGTCATCGGGGCTTAGTCCTGTGAAACATAAGGAAGAAGGGCGAGGTAGCGGGCGCGTTTGATGGCGCGGGCGAGCTCGCGTTGCTTCTTCTGGCTGACAGCGGAAATCCGGCTCGGGATGATTTTCCCCTTCTCGGAGACATAGCGTCCAAGAAGCTTGGGATCTTTATAATCGATCTTCGGCGCATTCTCGCCCGAGAATGGGCAGGTCTTGCGGCGGCGGAAAAATGTCTTGGACATTAGCGGCGATCTCCCCGGCGTTCGTCACGGTCCCGGCGGCTCATCACTGGTGAGGGTTCTGGATCGAGTTCATCAACACGCAAGGTCATGAAGCGCAAGATATCTTCTTTCAGGCGCATCTGACGCTCCATCTCGGTGACCGCTTCGTGCGGTGCATCGATGTGCATCAGGGAATAGTGCCCTTTGCGATTCTTTTTGATCTTGTACTGAAGATTGCGCAGGCCCCAATA
>JBCCTG010000142.1:0-4391 GCA_039198735.1 Pseudomonadota bacterium
CCTTGGCGTTCGATATCGCCAAGGCTCCGTACGCAAAGGACTTGAAGCGTTCACCGGCGCGCGGCCCAAGACGGTATTGATCCATGACGCGGCCCGTCCCTTTGTCACTGAAGAAACCATCAGTGGTGTGATCGATGCCCTCAAAAGTGCAGAGGGCGCCATAGCCGCCCTGCCCGTCTCCGACACTTTGAAGCGCGAAGGCGAGAGCCAAGAAATTGCCGAAACCGTTCAGCGTGCGGGGCTTTGGCGGGCGCAGACGCCGCAGGGCTTTCGGTTTGAGAGCATCCTAGAGGTGCACCGCAATTTTGCCGAGCGCCAGGATATGACCGACGACGCCTCCCTCTTCGAAGCGGCAGGCCGCCCGGTGAAGCTTGTCGAAGACCTTGCCACCAATATGAAAATCACGCGTCCGGAGGATTTTGCCTTGGCTGAGCGTATGCTGCAAACCCAATTGGAAACCCGCGTGGGGTCGGGTTTCGATGTTCATGCTTTTGAGCCAGGTGCCCACGTGACCCTTTGCGGCGTGGACATACCGCATACGCAAAAACTGAAAGGTCATTCCGATGCCGATGTCGGCATGTATGCTCTCACCGATGCGCTTTACGGCGCGCTCGCTGCTGGCGATATCGGCCAGCACTTCCCGCCTTCCGATCCCCAGTGGAAAGGCGCGGCTTCGGAGGTTTTTTTGAAGCATGCAGCGGGCATGGTCACGGAACGCGGCGGCAAGATCCTCCATTGCGACGTCACGATCATCTGCGAGGCCCCCAAGGTTGGGCCGCATCGTGAAACCATGCGCCATGTGCTGGCAGAGCTTATGGGCATCGCCGCCGAACGTGTGGCCGTGAAAGCCACGACCACGGAGCAACTTGGCTTCACGGGACGGGGGGAAGGGATCGCGGCGCAGGCTGTGGCCACGGTTGGTCTTCCGCAAACGGTATGATGGACCGGCAAAGTTCCAACCTGGCCGAAGCGGTCATCACCAAGCTCGCCTCGGAAGGCTTAACGGCAGTGACGGCAGAAAGCTGCACGGGCGGTCTTGTGTCGGCAGCGCTCACCAGCATTCCTGGCTCATCGGCTGCTTTCACTTACGGCTTTGTGACCTACGCGAATGAAGCCAAGGAAGATCTTCTGGGCGTTCAGCGCAGTACACTGAACACTTATGGCGCTGTCAGCAGAACCGTTGCAGAAGCCATGGCGCACGGGGCCACCTTACGATCGGGCGCTGATATCGCGGTTTCCATCACTGGGGTGGCAGGCCCTGGCGGAGGCACGGCGCGCAAACCTGTGGGTCTTGTGTGGTTTGCGATCAGCGGGCCTTTTGGTGTGTTGCCTGAACGCAGATTGTTCCCGGACACGTCGCGAGAGCTCGTCCGAACCCTCGCCACACGGACAGCTTTGCGGCTGCTCCTGCGGGCGATCAGTCTTTCAATTTAAGCCGCTTGGCTGATTTCAAAGCCTGCACGCTCAAGTGCTCGCGCAAAATCGTCGGCATCGAAAGGTTTCAAGACGTAAAAACTTGCGCCCGCTGCCCGCGCCAACGCGAACTGCCGTGGGTCGTTCTCCGCAGCCATCAAAATCACGGTGGGTTTGGGCGTCAGACCTGCCTCGGCCAGACCGGTGAGCACATCAAGCGCACCGAGCTGGGGCAGATCCCAATCGAGCAAAATAAGCTCCGGACGGTGATCATAGCAATACGAGACACCCGTTGCAGGGTCCGGTGCCCCCACGGCTTCATAACCGAAGCGACCCAGAAGTTCGCAAGTGATTTCGCGAACACGGTCCGAGTCTTCAATCACAACACTGCGCACCATGTGGTCATTTCCCCTTTGCCAAGTTTTCTGAAGGCCATTCTTGCCGAGGCCTTTTTGGTCTTGACCATGAGATGAAGGCGTTACGGTCAATTCGTCCTTAAACGAAAGACTAAAGCTTTACTGAACGCTGAGGATAACTTTTTCGTCGCTGCTTTCGACATGGATGCTGCGCCCTGTCATGGCCACCAAACGCTGTGCCAAGCGGGCGGGCATCAGTTTGGGCTCGGCGCCCTCCTCCGAGCCTGCGAACGCGGCCGCCACATCGTCGGGAACCGCGGCGCGCTTTCCTGTGGCCGTGATGGAGAAATTGTGCGGCGTGCCCATCACAGTGATTTCAGAGCCTGCGCGCGGCGCAATCCGCTCGCAGGTTAGAAGAAGGTTGAGAAGCGCCCGGCCATCCGCCTTGGGAATGGCACCTGGATCAAGCTGCCAGTGAAGTTCAGGCTTGAGATGCTGGTAAAGCCGCGTGCTGACGTCTTTGAGGCTCTCGCTGTCGAGATCTCCTTCGGCACCGCCGGAGGCGCCGTAAGCCAGCCGGGCGAACTCAATCACCGCCAGAAGCCGGGCTGTGCTTTCATTCACCAGGCTTTGGGCATGACCCAGCATCTCTTCATCAGTCTCGGTGGCCAGCACGTCGAGGCCGGTGTTCAGGGCCCCGGCAGGATTGATGAGATCATGGCAAAGACGCGACGCAAGCAGCGACGCAAAAGCAATATCGGTGTTGGTCTCGTTCTGCATGGGTTTCTCCTCAGGCAGTCGCGCAGGGGATCTTAAAGCATGTCAGCGCTTCAGGCGTTAGGGAAGTGTTGCTTCCGCCACTGCAAATGGTTTGATTCGCAGGAGATCAGCCTGATCGCGTCGCTCCTCAAAGCGCGATTTTTCCTCACCGATCAAGGTCTCGCCCACCGCCACTTTCACCGTTTCAGGGTTTTGCGGCTCCCCTTCTTGGCGCACTTCATAGTGCAGATGCGGCCCTGTGGAGCGCCCCGTGGAGCCGACATAGCCGATCACCTGGCCCTGTTTGACGATGACGCCTTTTTTAATTCCCGCAGCAAAGCCGTTCAGATGAGCATAGACCGTTTGGTAGTCTCCCGAATGCTCGATCTCGATATAGTTGCCGAAAGATCCGCGGGGGCTGGCGATAGAAATCTCACCATCGCCCGTGGCCATCACCGGTGGTCCTCGCGGCGCACCGAAATCCACGCCCCTATGCGCGCGGGTGTAACCAAGAACAGGATGCATGCGGTTGCCAAAGCGCGAAGTGACCCGCGCGCCGTTGATGGGCGCTTTCATAAGCTGGGTGCGCGGATTGCGACCATTGCCAGCAAAGTAACGGCCCTCTTCCTCCTCAGGCGCAAAGAGATAGTACGCCCGGCTATCCTCACCCGCTGACCAGGTGAGGGCCGCGAAGACGATCTCGCCGGGACCGATTTCCCGGCCCTCCTGGTCGTATTGCATTTCGTAGACCAGCTCGAACCGATCACCCCGGCGAATGGCGCGGGAGAAATCGACGTCGAACGCGAAAATATCGGCGAAACGGATCATCACTTCGCGCGGCACACCTGCGCCCAAGGCCGCAGCAAAGAGAGAGACATTGATCTCCCCCGCCGCCGCTACGAACCGGCGCTCGATATCGACGATCCGCGTGGAACCTATGAACTGCTCGTCCTCACGTTTGACGGTGACCAGGCGATTGGGCGGGAGGAGGATCTCCATCTCTTCCAGCCCACGCACGTAGCCGCCCGAGGCCACCTGCGCCGGTGTTGCGACATTAGGATAGAATTTGAGCCGCACCGAGGTTTGCTCCGGCAAAGGATCAACCCGTGCCTCGGCGAGAAAAGCCGTGGCCACAGCAGCCGCGTCGGCGTCGGAGAGCTTCATCCTTTGAAGGAGTGCCGGGAGCGCTTCCCCTGGCAAAATCGGTTCGGTGATGAACTGGGCGTCTTCCTCGTAAGCCAGCGCCTCTTCAAAAAGGCTGTCTTCGGGCATGTTGCCAGGACCGGCCCAGAGATCACGGATATCAGGGACGCCTTCAGCCCGAGGCCGCAAGAAACCCGGCGCGCTGGCCTGGTCTTGCATTTTGGGCGCCTCGACCTCTTCGATAAGCGGCGGGGTCTCTTCGCTTGGCTTTTGGGACGGAGGCTCCTGCGGCGCTGCGGCCAGGGCAGAACCGGCCCCCAGAAGAAACGCCAATAGCGGGAAAACTGCTCTCATCACATTGCGGCTTTTGGTGTTCCAAGGCCCGGTGCTCAAGCGCTGGCCCCAACATTGTTAAGCGGATCTTGCGTTTCAGCCTTTGCGCAAGTCCTTAAGGATTTCCGAAATGGTCTGATCGAGATCCGCCTCGCCAGTGGCTTGGCCTTCGAGCCGCCGCCGAATCACATGCGGGAGCGCGCCGGGATCGGTCTCTCCCACAGCGGCGATCGTGGTCTCGATCAAACGGCGCAAAGCTTCTTTATCGAGCGTTTGTGTCTGTTGGTTGTTGTGCGCCATACAAGATTCCCATCCTAATGATGGAAATATGGGCGTTCAGGGCGATCCTGCCACATGCCGATCCATAAACGATGGTACGGGTGGTCG
>JBCCTG010000143.1:0-4371 GCA_039198735.1 Pseudomonadota bacterium
TCTCGTTTGCCTTTATTTAGGCGAACGAGAGAAACGATTGTCCGTGCCGAACGCGTTCACAAAACTTGCCAACCCAAGCGTTTTCCTGCGCATCACGGGGCCTTGGATCCCGTGGCTCGGCGTTGCTGCCTTGGTCTTTCTCGTGGTGGGCGCAGCCTTTGGCCTGTTTTTCTCTCCAGAGGATTACCGCCAGGGTGAGAGCGTGCGGATCATGTATGTCCACGTGCCAGCGGCCTGGATGGCGCTTCAGACCTATGCGCTGATCGCCGTGTCGAGCCTGGTTGGATTCATCTGGCGCCACCGTATTGCCGATATCGCCGCGCGGGAGGCTGCGCCGATGGGTCTTGCGTTCACTGTCCTGGCCATTGTGACAGGTGCACTTTGGGGCAAGGTGACTTGGGGCGTTTTTTGGGATTGGGACCCGCGCCTCACCTCGATGCTGGTCCTCATCTTTCTCTATATTGGCTACATCGCTATCTGGCAGGTGATGGAGAACGAATGGACCGCCGCCCGGAGCGCCGCGATCCTCGCCATGCTGGGTGCGGTGAATCTGCCGATCATCAAATTCTCCGTGGATTGGTGGGACAGCCTGCATCAACAAGCGACCGTCGTACGGGAGGGCGGCCCATCCATGCCGACTTCGATGCTGTTCCCCCTCCTCCTCATGGCGCTCGGCTATGCTGCGCTTTTTGGTTATGTCTTCCTGATGCGGATGCACACGGTGCTCGCCGCCAAGCGTAAGGAAGGTGGAGATCCGCGTCCGTCCCGCGCCGTTTTGGAAGAGGCGCCTGCGGAATGACACCGGACATGGGTCCTTACATCGCCGCGGCGTGGCTTTTGTCCGCCGCCAGCCTCAGCGGCCTCACCCTCTGGGCCGTCATCCAATATCAGCGGAGAGATCGGTGAGCGCAGCGAGCCCTTACGAGAAACGCCGTCGGCGGAAGCTTTTTCTGACCCTGGTGCTGCCAACCTTTGCAGGCGCGGTGGCGCTGGCGCTCATCGCCATCTCCCAAACCCAAGTCTACGCTTATGCGCCCTCAACCATGCCGCTGCCTGCGGAATTGCGCGGCCGGGAGATCAGGCTTGCTGGCTTGGTGGCGGAAGGGACATTGACCACCAGCGATGAGAACCTCGTCAGCTTCGTTGTGACCGATGGCGTTTCCGAGGTGCCCGTGGCCTTTCGCGGGATACTCCCTGCCCTGGTCGCTGAAAACGACGGCGTTATCGCGCAAGGGTTTCTGGACGATAACGGCACCTTCCGTGCCAAGAACGTTCTCGCGCGCCATGATGAAAATTATGAAGCGCCTGAAGTGACCAAAGCCCTTAACGAGGCCCAGGAGAACCAGCGGTGAGCCGCGACCACCCAGCCCTCATCCGTATGCCGCGATTTTGGAGCCTTTTCGGCGCGCAAACCCTTGGCGCCTTTGCGGACAATTGCTTGAGAAACGCTGCCATCGTGGCCATCATTGCAGCAGCCGGTGCAACCAGCAAAGACACGCCTTTCTACTTCTTCGGCGATTTTGCTAATGAGGCCGGCACGATTGTCTCGATCGGTTTCACCTTGCCGATTTTTATCTTCGCCATGGTGTCTGGACAGTTCGCTGACCGTCTGCCCCGGCACGTTATGGCGCGGCGGCTGAAACTCCTTGAGCTGATTTTGATGTCGACAGCGGCGCTTTGGTTCTTTTTAGGACAGGCCCTGCCGTTGGTCCTCACACTCGTTGTTATGGGTGTACAGACGGCTTTCTTTCAGCCGGTGCGTTTTGCCCTTATGCCGCAATATTTCCCCCCCGAACGCCTGGCGCGGGCCAATGGGGTGATGCAGGCGGGCACTTTCATCGCGATCGTCGCTGGGCTCGGGCTCGGCGGTTATTTCTTCGAGGTGGAAAATGGCCGCATGATCGTCTCGATCATGCTGATCAGTGCTGCGGCTGTCGGAGCGTTGCTTGCCGCCTTTCTCCCCGAAGCGCCGCCGCCAGGGCGGCAGAAGGTCGACTGGAATATTCCCGCCGTCGCCTACCGCTATGTGCGCGAGGCCGCGAAGGTGCCGGGTGTCCTCTGGCCCATCATGGGCAACGGTTATTTCTGGCTGGTGGGTGCATTTCTTCTCGCCCATATGCCGATTTTCATACGCGACCAGATGGCCGGGACCAATCAGGATTACGCGCTTTTGAACGCTGTCTTCGCCCTTGGCGCAGGGTTGGGGTCGATCATTGCCGGTGTTCTTGCCTCGCGCCTTAAGGACCCAAAGATGATGAGTGCCGCGGGTCTTGTGATCAGTATCCTGACTTTGGTGGCGATCTATGGGTATACCCGCGTGCCGTTCTCGGGGGCGTTCACCCTATTTGGCGATCAGGGTCTGCCGCTGGTCGGCCTCTTCGTGATCGCTGCCACGGCTAATGGGATTTTTTCCATTCCCATGCTGACCAGCTTCCAAGCCAACGCACCTGAAAAGATCAGTGCAAGGATCATGGGCGTTGCCAATATGACCAACGGTCTTTTCTCTACGATCGGTGCAATCCTTGCGTCAGTCTTTCGGCAATTGGGCGTGGACCCGGCGCAGATGTTCCTGATCCTCGCCTTGATGCAGCTCTTGGTGCTCGGCGTGATGGCGGGTCGCTACCAGATGTTCAAAAGCGCAGCATCCGCCCCCGCGGAATGAGGACAATGGCAATGTGCCAAGAGGCTCTCATTAGGAATAAGAGCCTCTTGCCGCGAAAATGGATCACCGGTTTCGCGTCGTGATAAGCCCAAACAAAGACTAAAAGCCCTAGCTTCAAACAGCTTTAGGGTTGCCGTCCACATTCCAAAGCGACGCGCACGGAATGCGGCGTGTGTCGCAGCGGTCTTTGTATTTACCAGCAATCTCGGTGACCTCTTCGAAAAGCCCCTTGTCCAGGGTGATCGGGTTCAAGCCGAGGTCGAGGAAGCTTTGGTTTGAGACGTGAAGATCGTTCTCATCCGCCTCGTTGCGCGGGTTGTCCACCTGGTCGATCTCAACCCCAGTCATCTCGGCGATCATGCTTGCAAGGTCGCGCACCCGGCGGGTTTCGACCATCTGATTGCGGATTTTCACGCGATCACCGCGCTCCGGCGGGTTGGTGATGGCAAGCTCCACACAACGAACCGTGTCCTGAATATGGATAAAGGCGCGGGTTTGACCACCGGTGCCATGCACCGTGAGCGGATAACCAATGGCGGCTTGCATCAAAAAGCGGTTGAGGACCGTTCCGTAATCACCGTCATAATCAAAGCGATTGATTAGCGCCTCGTCTTTGCGGGTCTCTTCGGTCTGGGTGCCCCAAACAATGCCTTGATGCAGATCAGTAATCCGTAGACGGTCGTTCTTTGCGTAATATTGGAAGAAGAGCGCGTCCTGGGTCTTGGTCATGTGGTAAATCGAACCAGGGTTCGCAGGGTAGAGGATCTCTTGATCCACCATGCCGTTCTCACCGGCATCGACTTGCACCGTGAGGTAACCCTCAGGAATTTGCATGCCCGCCGTGCCGTAACCATAAACGCCCATGGTGCCGAGATGGACGACATGCACATCGAGGCCAGATTCCACGATGGCCGCTAGCATATTGTGGGTGGCGTTTAAATTGTTATCCACCGTGTACCGCTTATGTTTCGCCGTTTTCATCGAATAAGGCGCGGCCCGCTGCTCGGCGAAATGAACAATCACGTCGGGATGATAGGAGACAATCAAGTCACGGAAAGCGTCATAATCTTTGGAAACATCGAGCTGCCGTGCTTCAATCTTGTTGTTCGCGACACGCTCCCACGTGGCAAGACGATCCGTAAGCGATGCAATAGGTGTCAGCGACTGAACTTCAAGCTCCACATCGATCATCCGGCGCACAAGGTTGTCAACGATCATGACATCGTGACCGCGCGCGGAGAGGTGGAGTGCTGTCGGCCAACCGCAAAAACCGTCGCCGCCGAGGATCATGATCTTCATGGAGGAGCACATCTCTTTCATAGAATTCCGGCGCTTTTAGTGAAGTGAGGCGAGTTGGGCAACGCCCATGCGCGATGAACGCACGATCATCGGACAATCGACTGATTAGTAAGCATTTTCTGGCTTAATCAGTGCTTTGACGGTCAACACCAAGATGCGCAAATCGAACCAAAGCGACCAATGGTCGATGTAATCAAGGTCATAGCGCAGCCGCGCTTCCATCATTTCCGGATCGGATGTTTCGCCTCGATAACCATGCACTTGCGCCCAGCCGGTCATCCCTGGCTTGACCCGGTGACGGGCTGCGTAATCTTTGATGAGATTGGAATAATAAGCATCGTGTTTGAGGGCGTGGGGACGCGGGCCCACCAGGGACATCTCGCCTTTCACCACGTTCCAAAGCTGCGGCA
>JBCCTG010000144.1:0-4305 GCA_039198735.1 Pseudomonadota bacterium
CTGGTTGGCCGATGAATTCAAAAAAGAGAACTCCATCGATTTGCGTGGTGACAAGCTGGCGCTGCAACGCCTGAAGGAAGAAGCCGAGAAAGCCAAGAAAGAGCTTTCGTCAGCATCGCAATATGAAGTGAACCTGCCCTACATCACCGCCGATGCGTCAGGTCCGAAGCACCTCAACGTCAAGCTGACCCGCGCCAAGTTCGAGAGCCTCGTCGAGGATCTCGTCAAACGCACCATTGAACCGATGAAAGCGGCCCTTAAAGACGCTGGCCTCACCGGTGCCGACATTGGCGAGGTCGTCCTCGTCGGCGGCATGACCCGCATGCCGAAGATCCAGGAAACGGTGAAAAACTTCTTCGGTAAGGAGCCCCACCAAGGGGTGAACCCTGACGAAGTCGTCGCCCGCGGCGCGGCCATCCAGGCCGGCGTTCTTCAAGGTGATGTCAAAGACGTCCTCCTTCTCGACGTGACGCCTCTGTCGCTCGGTATCGAAACCCTGGGCGGCGTCTTCACACGCCTCATCGACCGCAACACCACGATCCCCACCAAGAAAAGCCAAGTCTTCTCAACCGCCGAAGACAACCAATCGGCGGTGACCATCCGTGTGGCGCAAGGCGAGCGCGAGATGGCTGCGGACAACAAAAACCTCGGCCAGTTCGACCTTGTGGGCATCCCGCCCGCCCCGCGTGGTGTGCCGCAGATCGAGGTGACCTTCGACATCGACGCCAATGGTCTCGTCAATGTGTCCGCCAAGGACAAAGCGACGGGCAAAGAGCAATCGATCCGCATCCAGGCCTCGGGCGGTCTTTCGGATGATGATATCGAACAAATGGTCAAAGACGCCGAGGCCAATGCCGACGCCGATAAAGCCCGCCGGGAAACCGTCGAGGCCCGCAACCAGGCCGAAAGCTTGGCCCACACCACCGAAAGCTCCCTCAAAGAGCACGGCGATAAGATCGGCGACGCCGAGAAAAAAGGCATCGAAGACGCGATCACCGATGTCCGCACGGTGCTCGAAGATCAAGACGCGACAGCCGACGCGATCAACGAGAAGGTCCAGACCCTCGCCACCGCCTCGATGAAGCTCGGCGAAGCGATCTACGGCCAAGGTGACGGCGATGCGGAAGCTGCCGCAGCGGCAGCCGATGCGGCCCAAGACGCCGAAATCGTCGACGCCGACTACGAAGAGGTCGACGACAAGAAGTAAGGCCCAAAGGGTCAAAAGAGGCCCGCTTTAGCGGGCCTCTTCCTTTTTCAGAGTCCAAGCACCATTTCTTACGATCCTTGGGAAGTTTAAGGCTGCCCTTGCGACCCTTGGAAGGGCACCCTTCCCCTTTCGCTCGTGAGCCTTCAAGAGCGATCCCTTGGGTCCCTGGCGTCTTCATGCATGCCGCCTGGGATCGAAGGGTGAAAGACGATAGAAGCTTATGCCGCAAGATTACTACCAAACCCTCGGCGTTGAGCGGAGCGCGGACCAGGCGGCGATCAAGTCGGCCTTCCGCAAGCTCGCCATGCAGTACCACCCCGACCGCAATCCGGGGGATGCAGAGGCCGAGAAAACCTTCAAGGAAATCGGCGAGGCCTATGAGGTCCTCTCCGATGAGCAGAAAAAAGCGGCCTATGACCGCTTTGGCCATGCAGCTTTCCAGCAAGGCGGCATAGGCAACGGCGCGGGTGGCCAGGGGGGCTTCGCCTCGGGCGCGTTCTCCGACATTTTCGAGGATATTTTCGGCGACTTCATGGGCGGTGCCGCACGCGGCGGTGGCCGTGGACGCTCCAGCGCCCAGCGCGGCGCTGATATGAAATACGATCTGGAGATCACCCTCGCCGAGGCTTTCGAAGGTGTTGAACGGGAGATCACCATCCCCTCCTCCGAGGCCTGCAATGTTTGCGAAGGCTCCGGCGCGAAGCCTGGGACCAGCCCCACCACCTGCACAACCTGCGGCGGCGCAGGCCGGGTGCGGGCGCAGCAAGGCTTCTTCACGGTGGAGCGCACCTGCCCCACCTGCCACGGTCAAGGGCAAATCATCGCCGAGCCTTGCGAGAACTGCGGCGGACAAGGCCGGGTGCGGAAGAACAGAACGCTGCAAGTCGATATTCCTGCCGGTGTCGAAGACGGCACCCGCATCCGCCTCACCGGTGAAGGCGAGGCGGGCCTGCGCGGGGGGCCTTTCGGTGACCTCTATCTTTTCGTGAGTGTGGGGGAGCACGACCTTTTCGAACGGGATGGCCCCGACCTTTATTGCGACGTGCACGTCCCTATGGCGACAGCAGCCTTGGGCGGTGAGGTGGAAGTGCCCACCATTGAAGGCGGACGCGTCAAGATCAAAATTCCTGAAGGCAGCCAGACAGGCAAAAAATTCCGCCTCCGCAGCGAAGGCATGAGCCAGTTAAGGCGCAAAACCCGCGGCGATATGTTCGTCGAACTTCGGGTGGAAACACCGACCAATCTCACACCGCGCCAGCGGGAGCTTTTGGCCGAATTCTGTGCCGAGGGCGGCGGTGAGGATTGTCCGAAGTCGAATGACTTTGTTGGCAAGGCGAAAACCTTTTGGGATCGCTTGAACGGTACGGGGCATGCAGAATGACCATTGGGCTTCTCGGGGCAACAGGGCGCATGGGGGAGGCGATCAAGGCGCTCACCCCCACCAAAGATATCGCGCAGATTGCTGATGGTCTCCCGCCAGGGATCGATGTCTTGATCGACTTTTCCGGTCCCGAAGCAACGGCTGCGGCAGCGAAACTCTGCGCCGAAGCGGGCGTGCCGTTGGTCACCGGTGTGACAGGTCTCAGCGACGATCAGCAGGCGTCGGTTCGCTCCGCTTCCACCCACATACCGGTTGTCCAGTCGGGCAATATGTCCTTAGGCGTTACACTCTTGAAAGAGCTTGTCAGGATCGCGTCGGCAACACTTCGTGATTTTGATATCGAAATCCTCGAAAGCCACCACCGCCATAAAAAAGACAGCCCTTCCGGCACGGCGCTTCTTCTTGGCGAGGTGGCGGCCCGTGCACGGGATACGGCACTTTCCGAAGCCGCACGGTTTGAGCGCCATGGCCGTGACAATGCGCGGAAGACTGACGAAATCGGCTTCGCTGTCCGTCGCGGCGGCGGCATTTATGGGGAGCACGATGTGTCCTTCATGAGCGAAGGCGAAGTGATCAGCCTCAGCCATCAAGCCTTGAGCCGCCAAGCGTTCGCTCAGGGTGCGATCACCGCAGCCCATTGGATCCTCGACAAAGCGCCGGGCATTTATTGGATCGACGACGTCTTAGAGCTTGGAGAGGCGCACCGCAGCTAAAGCGAGTGTCGCCCAGCCGCCCAACATCAGAAGACCGCCAACCGGCGTGATGGCGCCAAGCATTCTTGGTGCGCCAAGGGCCATGGCAAAAAGCGTGCTTGCGAAAAGACCGGCACCGAGGATCATCAGCCATCCCGCGCTGTGACCGACGCGGTCTTGAAGGCCGATGCTCAACCCCGCTACCGCATGGACCAGAAGGTAGAACGTCGCCGTCTCCCACCAGCCAAGACCCTCCGCCGTCAGACGCCCCTGCAAACCATGGGCACCGAAAGCGCCAAGGGCGACCCCCAAAAATCCGAAAACAGACGACATTGCCAATAGGTTCATGGTGCAAACCCCCGTGCCTCGCGTGTCCAGTTGTGCTTACATACAAAAGGAACGGGATGGCCAGGAGGCGGTTTGGCGCAAAATAGTGGATTTTTAGCCGTCGCCACCTTGGCGATCGTGCTTATTTTTTTCGGGCTTCGCAGTTTTGATGATGAAGGACGGTTCAACCCCTTGCGTGAGCCGCTGGCCCCGCGGGTGGAGGTGACGGCAGACGGCACGCCGGAGCGGATTATCGTCAGTGCAAGGCGGGATGGGCACTTTATGCTCGATACGATGATCAACGGCCGGTCCACCAAAATGCTTGTCGACACCGGTGCGAGCATTGTGACGTTGCGCGAAAGTGATGCGCGGAAAGCCGGTCTGCGCCCCAAAGACAACGACTACCGCATCCCCTTCTCCACCGCCAATGGCGAAGTTTTGGGGGCGCGGGGTGTGCTTCCTGAATTGCTGATCTCTGGGGTCACCTTGCGTGAGGTGCGCGTGGTGATCTTGCCTGACGACAAGCTCGATGTCAGCCTTTTTGGCGTCAATGGTCTCAACCGCTTTGCCCGCCGTGAGACCACCCGCGATGAGCTTATTCTTTACACAAATTAAGAAGCGCTGCTGCGGGAGAGCAGCTTAGAGCGTTTTCAGCCAAAGTGGAGCCGGTTTGGCGGTTCGAAAACGCGACCGGTAAA
>JBCCTG010000145.1:0-4254 GCA_039198735.1 Pseudomonadota bacterium
ATCGACAGCCCGGGCACGGATGTCAAAGGTGACAGATGTGTATCTGCGTGAGCGGCTGCATGATCTCGATGATCTTTCCCGACGGCTGTTGAAGGCGTTGTCAGGGGACGAGACCGAGCATCTTCTGCCTGACAATGCCGTGGTGATCGCTGAAACTCTGGGGCCTGCTGAGCTTTTGGAGCTTGACCGCGCCAAACTTGCTGGCCTCGTTCTGTCAGAGGCCTCGACCAACAGCCATGCCGCGGTGGTGGCGCGATCGTTACGTGTGCCGATGGTTGCGGGGTTGACACAAATTGTCGATCGCGCCGACGAGGGCGACGATATTTTGGTCGACGGCGGTGCAGGTGAGGTTTTCCTGCGCCCCACCGAAGAGGCGATCCAAACCTTTGAAGACAAAGCGCGCATTCGCTCCGAACGCCTTGAACATTATGCCCAATATCGCGATGCGCCGCCGGTCACGGCGGATGGTATTCCCCTCAGTATCGAGATGAACGCCGGCTTGGCGATGGACCTTGCCATGCTCGATGAGGTGGGCGCGTCGGGTGTCGGTCTTTTCCGGACCGAGCTTCAGTTCCTGGTGGGCAACACCCTGCCCACGGTGACTGAGCAGACCAATTCTTATCGCTCAGTCCTCGATGCGGCCAAAGGCGCGCGGGTGGTCTTCCGCACCGCTGATCTGGGTTCGGACAAACGCGCTGGCTACATGCACGGACCGCTTGAGGCGAACCCGGCCATGGGTTGGCGGGGCTTACGCATGGCACTTGACCGTGAAGGTCTTTTGCGCACCCAGACCCGCGCGCTTCTGGCGGCGGCAAATGGCAGACCCCTGAGCATTCTTTTGCCCCTTGTGACCGTGGCGGAGGAGATGGCCGAGGCGCGCGCCATTATCGATAAAGAGGTGAGCCGCGCCGAGAAGCTTGGCAGCATACTGCCGCAATCGATTGAGATCGGCGCGATGGTCGAGATCCCTTCGGCGGCCTGGTCGATAGACCGTATCGCCAAGGAGGCTGACTTTTTGTCCCTCGGCGGCAATGATTTGGCGCAATTTTTCTTTGCTGCCGATCGTGAGAGCGAGATGGTCTCGGCACGGTATGATTATCTCAGTTATGAGTTCATCAGTTTCCTGAAGAGCATTGTCGATGAAGCACGGGCTGCGCAAAAACCGCTCAGCTATTGCGGTGACCAGGCGGCCGATCCCTTGATGGCCATTGCCCTCATCGCCATCGGAATTGAACGGCTCTCCGTTCCCGCAAGCGCCGTTCTTCCGCTGAAAGATGCTGCGGGCCGGATCAACCGGGCGGAGCTTTGGGCGAAGATGGAGCCTCTCTTCAGTGTACCCCAAGAGCGAACCTTGCGTGAAAGGTTTCGTGAGGTTGCCGAAGAACTGAACATTCCGCTCTTCGGTGCTCTTTAAAATTTACCGTGTGCCGATTATTTTTTTGATGTCCTCGGCGGCGAAGGGGAAAACGATGGTGTTCGTCTGATCGCCCGCGATTTCCTGCAAGGTGTTGAGGTAGCGTAGCTGCATGGAGCCATCTTGGGAGGAGAGGATTTGCGCAGCTTCGGCAAGTTTCGCGGCGGCCTGTTCTTCACCCTCAGCGAGAATCACTTTGGCGCGGCGCTCCCGCTCGGCCTCGGCCTGGCGAGCAATAGCGCGGATCATGGATTCGGCGACATCGACACGTTTGATCTCGACATTGGCGACTTTGATGCCCCAGGCCTCGGTCTGCTCATCGAGGATGGATTGAATGTCTTTGTTCAAACGATCACGCTCTTGCAGCATCTCATCGAGGTCGTGTTTGCCGAGCACGGAGCGAAGCGTGGTTTGCGCCAATTGCGATGTGGCTTCGATGTAGTTCTCCACCTGCACCACGGCGCGGACAGCATCGATGACGCGGAAATAGATCACGGCATTGACGTTGACCGAGACGTTGTCGCGAGAAATCACGTCCTGGGGCGGAACATCGGCGACCAAGGTCCGCATATCGATTTTCCGCATTTGCTGGATAACAGGGATCAAGAGGATCAGGCCAGGACCGGCGGCACGGCGCCCCACCTTGCCCAGTGTAAAGACCACGGCGCGCTCATACTCGCGCAACACCTTGACGATCGAGGTCAGCAAAACAAAGCCGAAAACGGCAAGGGGGATAAGAGTTGCAAATAAGCCCATCAGCGGGTCTCCATACGTTTGATTGGTAAGCGGACGCTCGATTTTGCCGATGCTTTGCGAACGATCAGCACCAGGCCATCCACTTCGTGAACTTTGATCGGGTCGCCGGGTCTGAGCGGCGTTTTGGACCGGGCACGCCAGCGCTCGCCGTCAATCACGACCCAGCCTTCCCCGCCGTCCCATTCTTCCACCCGGCCGGTACGTGCACGGATGGCCTCTTGACCGATCAAAGGCCCGTGGGCACGGGATTTCAAAATCTCCCAAAGAAGAAGCCCGACCAGCGACCCCATGATCGCAAGAAAGCCGATGATCAGCCCCAGCGAGACGCGGAATTGATCGGGGAACAGATAATAAAGCCCAACGCCCACAAGCGCGATGCCGGCCGTGGCGGCAAGGCCCGATGTGGCAAGAAACGCCTCCAGCATGATCAGCAAAAAGCCAAGACCGATGACAGCCAGGAAGAGACCGTTCTCAGGCAGCACTTGGAAGCTGTAAAAAGCGAGAAGAAGACAGACCACACCGAACACGCCAGGGAAGATCGAGCCTGGGTTCCAAAGCTCCACGGTGAGGCCAAGGGTGCCAAGAGAGAAGAGGATCGCCGCGACATTGGGGTCGGCGAAAAAGCCTAGGATGCGTTCAAGCCCGGTGGGGGTGACCTCCACCACCTCAATCCCATCGGTGACAATCGTCTTGGGGCCTGAAGCGGTCTCAACCTCCCGGCCGTTGAGTTGCTGGAGGAGGTCTGCGCGGTCGTCGGCGATGATCTCGATGACGCCAAGCTCCAGGGCTTCGCTGGCGGTGATGCTGGCCGAAGGAGGGCGCACCGCTTTCTCGGCCCAGTCGGCATTGCGGCCGCGGCGCTCCGCAAGCCCGCGGATATAGGCGACGGCATCTTCGATCACTTTGCCGCGCAGCGACGCCTCGTTCGATATGTCGGCAGGCTCGGCGGCGCCTTCATCGCCGGCGGCTTCAGCCTCGTCGTTTTCGGCGTCTTCGCCAGGCGGGTCGGGGAAGGGGGTGTCTTCACCGCCGCCGCCGCCGCCAAGCTCAATCGGTGTGGCCGAGCCTGTGTTCGTGGCCGGTGACATGGCTGAGATATGGGCGGCATACATGATGTAGAGACCTGCGCTCGCCGACCGTGCGCCCTGAGGGGCAATATAGGTAACGATGGGGGTTTCCGAAGCGAGGATCGTCTGCACGATGGACTGCATCGATGTCACAAGGCCGCCCGGTGTGTCGATATCGATGATCACAACCGCGTCACCCCTTAAGGACGCAGCACCTATCTCACGATCGAGGTAACCAGCAGCCGTAGGCGTCACCGGGCCTTTGAGGCTCAACACCGTCGCCCGTCGGCTTTCCTCCTGGGCCGACAAATTGGGGATAACGAGACCCAAAGCCCCCATCATCGCGATCAACACCAAGAACGCGCGAAATCCGTGTCTCATCAAGGTCTCCCAACCTCCAAAGCTGTTACCATGGTCTTTTCGAGGTGCGCTAGAGGTTAACAGAACGCAAACCACAAGCTATCCATAGCGCGCGGCCCATGTTATTAAGACTGGGCGGCAAGCGGTGCCGTGCAAGGCCGATCGCTGATGGGGGCGTGATGCAGACCGGAGACACAGGTCTCAATCTGATTAAGGCTTATGAGGGTTACACCTCATCGCCCCGGCTCGACGAGCGTCGGGGCGATGGCACCTATGTCGTGGGCTATGGGCACCAGACCCAACGCCCTATGCAGGAGGTGGGCCAGCGCGAGGCGACCAATCTTCTGATGGCCGATGTCGGGCCGATTGAGACCCTGATCCGCGAGAAGGTGCGCACGCCGCTAAACCAGAACGAGCATGATGCGCTTGTGTCGTTCGTGTTCAATATCGGTGCTGACAATTTCAAACGCTCGACGGTGCTTCAGAAACTGAACGCCGGCGATAAGCTCGGCGCGGCCGATGCTTTTGAGCGTTGGACTCGCGCTCGGGTCGACGGCAAGCTGATGAAGCTCGATGGTCTCGTGCGTCGCCGGGCAGCGGAAAAATCCCTGTTTTTGATGCCGACGGACGCCGAGCTCGTGATCCCTACCTCCGAAG
>JBCCTG010000146.1:0-4244 GCA_039198735.1 Pseudomonadota bacterium
CTCTCCATCAAGGCCCGCGAAATGGCCGAGGAGAAACAGGCCGTCGAGCAGTATGGTTCGGCCGACTCAGGCGCCTCGCTCGGCGATATTTTGGGGGCAGCCCTCAAAGATACTGACGACGCTTAATTCGAACGTCGTCTATCTCTGATCATCGCTTGCCGCCCGCTTTTCGAAGCGGGCGGTTTTCTTATAAAGATGTTAACCGGAATGCGTCTCCAAGACCCCATGAGGTTTCGATAAAGGGGGCGCTATGATTCTGGGATTTGTTCTTTCAACGGCGGCGATCTCGTCGTCTTTTCTTAACGGCGCGCATCTTGATGAGGCGTCGGAGAACTGGGACGGCAACATCCAATTCAATGTCTCTTCCGCCACAGGCAACACGGACAACACTGTGCTCGGCGGCAAGTTCAACGCGCGCCGGACATTCGGCCGTATTACCCATGATTTTCAAGCAGGCGGCAATTACGCCGAGGCGACCACCCAGAACAATGACGGCACCGAAGACAACGAGGTGACCCAGAACAATTGGTTCACCCAATATCGCCTCGAAGGAAAGCTCAGTGAACGCACCTTCGCTTTCGGTCGCTTGCGGTATGAGCAAGATGAATTTTCCGGTTTTGACGAGCGTGCTTTTGTCGGCGTCGGTCTTGGCCACGCGCTGATCAAATCGGACCGGCAACAGCTTGATATGCTGATCGGTCCCGGTTTCCAATACGCCAAACTCGCCACACCCGATCCGATGCCGGAAGAGTTTGAAGAGCAACAGACAAGCGCCGCTCTGTTCCTGGGCGAAAGCTACACCTTGGCGGTGCGTGAAAACGTCACCTTCGAGCAAAGCTTCGATGCAACCTTCGCCGAGGACAACACCACCCTCGCCAACATCTTATCACTTAAAACCAACCTTACCGAGAAGATCAGTTCACGCATTTCCTATCAGGTGAAGCATGAGACTGACCCCCCCGAAGGCCGTGAGCAGACCGACACGCTTTTAACGGCGTCGATTGGGTATGATTTTTAGGACTTTTATCGGATCCGCAGCAAACTGAGCATATCTTGATGCTGTGTGCTTGACCTCTCCCTCGGGAGAGGTCCGTTCTTCTGATGCTAGAAGAAGGGTGGACGCCCGAGAGCTTGCCCCTCTCTCGCCATTAAAATGGCGATCTCTCCTAGAGCTGTTTCAGTGATCTCCGAGCCACTGAAACAGCTCTCGATTCTTTGACTGTCGCGTTTTCGAACCGCCAAAACCAGCTCCACTTTGGCTGAAAACGCTCTAAGGGAGAGATATTTTAAGCACCAAGATCAAAAAGCAAAATCTCCGCATCCTGGCCTTGGTCGATGATGACCGTATCCGGATCGATCAAAGCCAGTGCATCGCCATCTTTCAAAACATCTCCGTTCACGGACGCTTGACCCTGTGCAATGTGCACATAAATGCGGCGCCCTTCCTGTCGAACAAAGCTCAAGGTCTGATCGCCTCGCAATGTTGCTGCATAGACCTCGGCATCGGCAAGGGTTTTGATCGTATCCCCGCGACCATCTTTGGAAATGAAAAGCGCAAGCTTGCCGTCCTTTTCTTCCGTAGTAAGATCTTTTGTCCGATAGGACGGCGCGGTGCCCGTTACCTCGGGGATCAGCCAGATTTGCAGGAAGTGAACAGGATCTTCTGGGTCCGGATTGAACTCAGAATGGGTGACACCGCTACCCGCGCTCATATATTGCACGCCGCCCTTGCGAACGACGGAGCCATTGCCCAAGGAATCGCGATGCTCCAGCGCGCCGTCGAGGACATAGGAGAAGATCTCAAAGTCCCTATGCGGATGCATGGGAAAGCCGCCGCCGCCAGCGACCCGGTCATCATTGATCACCCGCAAGGGGCCAAAACCCATCCATTGTGGATCGTGGTAGCCTGCAAAGCTGAACGAATGGGCCGATTGAAGCCAGCCATGGTCGGCGTGGCCACGGTCTTCGGCACGGCGGTGAAGGGCCTTCGGTGTGCTGGCATTGAGCATGAGACGATCTCCCTTTTGTTCAAGGAGATCAGAACGCTTCCCAATCGCCGCAAGTTCGCCTCCGCGCAAAACAGAACGACGGCATACGCAAAACAGCTTTCAGTCTTTGTTTTGGCATATTGCGAACGCGAAACCGGTGATCCACTTTCGTTGCAATAGGCTCTAAAAAGCAGGCGCATTGACGATCATCGAACCGCCCCCGGTGGGGATCACCCGCACATCATCGGGGGGTGCCGGTTCGATTATGAGAGACCCCCCTGCCGCGTCGAAAGCAAAACTGCGCACACCGAGCATATCGGCACCGATAATCAAAAACGGTGCTTCATCTGCACCAAGAACATCAAGTGTGGCCAAATCCGACAGAATGATAAGGGGCGCTTCCCAACGAAAATCACCCATCTGAAGATCAGGGTAGCGCGCCACCGCTTGCGGACGAAAGGGCGCGTTGGCGCCTGCAAGCTCCCATTGCTGGCGCAGAAAACGGCGCAGGGCACGCACATTGGCGCTGAAGGCTGCGGCTTGCCAATTGCTGACAGTTCGTGAGGTGCCTGTATCAATGAGGCCGGTGATCTCCTGGCCTGCAACGCGGGCTTTAACGAAGCCAAGCCCATAGCTTTCATTGCCGCTCGGCGGCGGACCGAAAGTGAGCTTATTCCAGCGGTTCAGGATCCTCGGCTTGAACTGCTCCCGCGGCACGAACACCAACTGGCTACGATCTGCGTCATGGACCACGACAAAGCGGCGTAAGATATCGAGCCCGATGATGCCCTGAAACACCGGAGGCTCTCGATCGGGCAGGCCCACAAGGCAAAGATCGTCAAAGCTGTAGGGCCCAATGACGATGGAGACATCGCGCAGAACAGGTCTTGCAACAATTTGGGCCAGGCCGCGGACCAGCACCTCTTCGTCTGAGCTCCATGTGAGGCCAATGGCTTGCGCGGCAGAGGGGAAAATGGCCGAGCGGGTGCTGCCTGTGTCCACCAGCATGGGCCATGGGCCGGTGCCGTTGATCTCCGTGTTGATGATAAAAACACCCAGCTCAGGGCGGGTTGCCGCGGTGTAGGCACCGGGAAGTGCAGCGACGCGGTCAACAGGCGGCCTAACCGATGTACAGGCCGCGGTGAGCATGACGATCAGAAGGAAAAACCTGCCCATGGCTCGATATTAGCGGCCTTCATGCTTGGGCCAAAGCGCCGGGAACAGAGAAAGAGACGCTAGCGATCTGAAAACGACGCTGGCGGGCCGATGAAGCGTCGTCCCACACAAAAAGCCGCACTGGAATGACCCCATGCGGCTTCATGTCTTGATGATCGCTGATCCTGCGCGAGGTTCGGGGCGGTTTAGACGCCTTCCCGCTGCATTTTCTTGCGCTGGAGCTTCCGGGCGCGGCGCACGGCCTCGGCCTTTTGGCGGGCACGCTTCTCCGAGGGTTTCTCGTAGAATTTGCGGGCTTTCATTTCGCGGAAGGTGCCTTCGCGCTGCATCTTCTTTTTCAGGGCGCGTAAGGCTTGCTCGACGTTGTTGTCGCGCACGACGATGTTAACGATGGGTCTCACTCCTTCTGAGGCTCGATCAGCGAAAGGTTGCACATAAAGAGCAAAGAGCGTCTTGTCGAGGACCTGAAAATGCAAAGAGCTGAGAAGAGATTTGGCTGTCATGGGTGACCAAAACCACACAACCGATGAGGATCTGCGCCAGGCGATCCTCGATGACCTCTTAGGGGAGGCGGCTTTTGAAGGGTTTACGCGATCCAGCTTATCGTCGGCGGCCAAAAGCGCCGACGTCACGGGAGCCGATCTTGAGCGGCTTTTCCCCCGCGGGGTGTCTGATGCACTACGCTTCTGGTCCGAGGCCGAAGACAGGGCGATGGCCGAAGCGTTCGAGGCCCTGAACCCTCAACCCCATGGTATAACCGCCAAGATCACCTGGCTCGTCAAACAGCGGATCGAGACGCTCGACTGGAACCGTGAGGCCGCGCGCCGGGCCGCTGCGACCCTGGCGCTTCCCGCCTATGGTGCACTCGGCGGCCAGCTTGCTTGGAAGACGGCGGACAGCATGTGGCGGGCTATCGGTGATCCGAGCACGGACTTCAACTTCTATACGAAGCGTATGTCCTTGAGCGTCATTTATACAGCAACCCTGACCCGCTGGTTCGCCGATCAGAACGCCACAGGCGAAGAGCCTTACAAAGACACTTGGGCCTTCCTCGATGCGCGCATCGGTCATCTCATGCAG
>JBCCTG010000147.1:0-4233 GCA_039198735.1 Pseudomonadota bacterium
TAAGGGATGATAGATGTTCGCCAATTGAACTGCTAACCGGAACCGAACATAGCCATAATGGTTGACGTGTTTGAAAGCTGAACAAAGAGATATGAAACGCAAGGTAGCCTCCCCATGCAGTATGCCTTTTCGACCATCTTTTCTGTAATGAAAGTCCACAACATGCCTAATCTTGAAGTGCGTTCGACATTGGCAACATGCGCTGCGCTATTTGTCCTGTTCGGCTGCGGCAGCGAAAACGAAGTCGGTGAGTTTAAGAATGATCTTTATGGGAATGAATTTAAGATTGAGGCTTTGCAAGATCCCAAGGTCGAGGGCGTCACATGTCATATCACCTATTTTGATCGCGGCGTCCTAGATCGTGCAAAGAAAGGGAACTGGTTCGAAGACCCCTCCAACACATCCATTGCCTGCCGCCAAACAGGCCCCATTGTGATTGCAAAGATTGATACTGACAAATCCGGTGAAGCCGTTTTTTCCCAACGACGATCCGCTATCATGAAATCGATCATTGTTCGGAGAGTGTATGATCAAAGCTCCGATTCGTTGCTTTACATCTCCTACGCAAGAGAAGCCACGTCAGGTTCGGCAAAAATGTCTCTCAGCACGGTTGCCCTTTACGGCACAGACGTGACGTGGACACATGGTCGGCCAGAAGAATAGAGTTTTCTCCGTTTTCTTACGAGAACCGTCATCTTTCCTGGCATCACATGCGGAGATTAAGCACTCTGCGAGAAAAAACAGCGCGTGGATCCCAATAACAATGTCCCCATCAACTTGACCGTAAGACCCGAGGGCAACAAAGACCCTTTGGGGCTTACCGAGAGGGTTGACCGTGACACCACTTGACCATTCCGCGAGCGAGACGACCGCGGATCGTCTTTCCCTTCTCGCTATCGACAAGACCGGCGGCATTGCTTTTGTCGAAGAAGTGCTGGCCGCTTACGGCCGGGGTGAAGCTGTTGTTCTGACCGAGCCGGATAAGCCTATTGATCTGCCGGGTGCTCAAATCGTGCGCCGGGTGACACCGGCCAAGGGCGGCGGCTGGATCAAGCCTGCGCATGTTGATCTTATTGGCGACGAACCTGCGCAGGTGACCTTCACCTCCGGCACCACGGGTGAGCCGAAAGGCATCGTCCTACCGCGCCGTGCGCTTGGCGATGTCACCAGCCGTTTGATCGACGTGATGCAGCCCGATGCGACCCTCAAAGAATATGTCGGCGTGCCGCCGCATTTCTCGTTCGGGCTGGCGCGGTTCCGTGCAGCGGGTGCCGTGGGCGGAAGCTGTTATCTGCCTGAGCAAGGCTTCAACCCGATTGAGCTGCGCGATATGTTGGATGCGGGCGAGGTCAACGCCCTTTCGGCTGTTCCCACACTTCTTCGCATGCTGATGTCCGACCCGCAAAGCATGGGGGACGCCGGGGCTAAGCTGCGCTGGCTGGAGATCGGCAGTCAGTCTATGAGCCGGGCCGAGAAAGAGGCGATCAAACGCATCTTCCCCAACGCTAAAATCGTTCAGCACTATGGGCTGACGGAGGCGTCGCGCAGCACCTTCCTTGTGATCTCCGATCTCACCGGTGTCGCGCTTGAAAGCGTCGGTGTCGCCACGGGCGACATGCAGGTGCGTATCAACGGCGATGACCAGATCGAGATCAAAGGTCCGAACACGGCGCTTGGCGTTCTCACTCCAGGCGGTATCGCCCCGGTCACCGATGGGGAAGGCTGGCTGACGACCTCCGACCTTGGACATATCGTTGGGAATTATGTCTATTTCGACGGCCGTGCCGACGACATCGCCAACATTGGCGGCATCAAGATTGCCCCCGATGCGGCGGAGAAAGAAGCCCGTCAGGTTCTTCCCGGTGCCAACATTGCCGCCGCAAGAGTGCCCGATCCTCTGCGCGGACACCGCCTCGTTCTTGCCGCGGAAAGAGAAAGCGTGGAGAGCCAGGAGACCCTTGCCGCCGCCGCGCGCCAAGTGGCTGAAAGCCTTGGTCTTCCCGCCCCTGCCATCGGTAGCTTTTTGGTGGACGCGCTGCCGCGCACAGGCACCGGAAAGGTTCAGCGGGGCCGGTTGGCTGATCTTTATGCTGAGCAGGCTGATAGCCCCGAAGAGACTGCCTCCCACGAAGGCGGCATGTCCCTTGCCAGCAGCGAAGAAGAGCGCATCGCCAAAGCCCTGCAAGAGGTTCTCGGCGGCCAACAAATCGGGCGTGATCAGACCTTCTATGATCTTGGCGGTGATAGCCTTTCCGCGATCAATTTGATGCTGCAGCTCGACAAGGCGGGGCTTGACCGCTCCATCGGTCAGCAGCTTCTCGCTGGTCAGACGATCGCGGAGATTGCCTCGGGCGGCGCCACCGATTCCTCGAACAAAGCCAAGAGAAGTGTGGTCAGCACCACCACCGAAGGCATCAACGCCGCACGCGGATTGATGATGATCGCGGTCATCACCTCCCACTGGCTGCCCTTTGTCGTTGATAGGACGGGGGCACTCTCGGAAAGCTTGGCTGAGTGGCTACGCCCTCTTTACCGCATGGGCACGCCGGGCTTTGCGCTCATCTATGGCGTGGGCCTTGGCTTCTTCGCCTGGCCCCTCTCAACCAGCAACCCTGGCCGCTTCCATGCCAATCAGCGCTTTGCCATGATCCTTCTCGGGTCATCGATTCTGCTCTTGGGGGGGATAAGGATTGCCGAAGCTTATCTAAGGGACATTCCCCTCGATTCCTTCGCCCTAGCCGAGAAATTTTGGTCCGTCCTCGTCTTTTATCTGATCAGCACGATCACCCTCCCGGCCCTCTTGCGGCTTCTGCGCCTGGGCGGGCCGAACCCGCAGATTTTGGCCCTGGTCCTCGCCTTCCCGCTGCTGACGCTGCAATTTGTGATGCCCACCCTCGTGGAGTGGCAACCGGACAATGCCCTTCAAATGGTGCGCCTGATTTTTGTCAGCAAATACGGCTTTTTCGGCATGACCGGCATCGCGCTCTTAGGCATGTTCCTAGGCCTACGGCTCTATGAGCACCGTGAAGAGGCCCACCAATACAAATGGCTCGAACCCTTAGGCGTCCTTTGCCTGATTGGTGCGGTCACGTTGATGATCGAATCTGGGCTTGGTTTCCAATGGTTCAAAACGCCCACCAACCAACCCGGCGCAGCGCTTTTCTATTTCGGCGTCGTCGCGCTTTCCGTGGGTCTCTGCATTAGGCTGGCGGAAGGCTTGCCTTCCATCGGCCTTGTCCGCCGGGGGCTTCAGCTCCTCGCGATGATCGGTGTGCTGTCGCTCTTTTTCTATGTCGCCCATGAATTGGTGATGCCGCCGAAAGAGCTGCTTGAAACCATGGGCCTGCCTCTTCCCCTAGCGATTGCCATACCCATGCTCGCGTTTGTGGTGATCTCGGCCACGGCCGTGCGCCGCTTGGATAAACTGTACCACGGCGAAGGGACACCGCGCTGAGCCTTGTGACGTTTGAGGTGAGAGCGCCCCTGTTCCTGCATTTGATGATGGAGAGCGTTCTCACTAGCAAACCGGGCTTGCGCCGGGCCTTGCCTTTCGTTCGCCCCCTCAAAGCACAACAAAAGGCCCGCGCGATGGTTTCGCGCGGGCCCCCAAAAAAGCAGTCAAACGACGCTTCTTTATTCAGCACTCTTCGATTTTTTGGCTTTGGCCTTGGCTTTTTTCTTTTCAGCGGCTTCGGCCAAGCGCTTGGTGTCCACCTTTTCGGCGATCCGGGCCGATTTGCCCTGGCGACCACGCAGATAATAAAGCTTGGCGCGGCGCACACGGCCCCGGCGAACCACTTCGATCGCTTCCACCAGCGGCGAGTAGATAGGGAACACCCGCTCCACGCCTTCGCCAAAGCTGATTTTGCGCACCGTGAAACTCTCGTTCAAGCCACCGCCAGAGCGCGCAATGCAGACGCCTTCGAAGGCCTGCAGGCGGGTGCGATTGCCCTCGCTCACGCGGACTTGCACGCGCAGGGTATCGCCAGCACCAAATTCAGGGACCTCGGGCTTGAGCTCTTTTGCGTGCTCAGCCTCAAGCTGTTCAATGATATTCATGTCTCGTCCGTCTCATTATCCGGCGGATTGGACCGCGCCCCTCCTGGCCCTTGAGCCTTTGAAAGCATGTCCGGTCGTCGCGCACGCGTCAGCGCCAAAGATTGTTCCTCGTTCTACCAATGATTGCAATGCTTGAAATGCCCAATCAGTTGGCTGCACGTCAGAAAACTGCGA
>JBCCTG010000148.1:0-4227 GCA_039198735.1 Pseudomonadota bacterium
CCCCGGCGAGGGATTTCATCATGCCGATCATACCCGCCTTGGAGGTCGCCAGCCGCGGGATTACCGCGAACTGCGTGGCGCCGGGGTTCATCGCCACGGCGATGACCGATGCCCTCACCGACGATCAAAAGGCCCAGATCAACCAAAACATTCCAGCAGGCCGAATGGGCAGCCCCGATGACATCGCTGGGGCAACCGCCTATCTTGCTTCGGATGAAGCTGCTTACATGACGGGCCAAACCCTGCATGTGAACGGCGGCATGGCGATGATCTAAGGCGTCGCTGCAAAGCCTTTGCAGAGGAAGCGCTTTCTCCCCGCTTGCACCTCGAAACGGCTTCCCTTAGAGGCCCACAATCATCAAACGTCTCCCTTGGAGAGACGAAGAAGGAGTTCCCCCATGGCCGATATCACCGAACGCGTTCAGAAAATCACTGTCGAACACCTCGATGTGGACGCGGCCAAAGTGGAGCCAAAAGCCAGCTTTATCGACGATTTGGGTGCCGACAGCCTCGACATCGTCGAGCTTGTGATGGCCTTCGAAGAAGAGTTCGACATCGAAATCCCTGACGATGCGGCGGAGACCATTCAGACGGTCGGCGACGCCATCAAGTTCATTCAAGAACGCAAGGGCTAATGCTTCAGGTCCGGCGCGGGATAAGCCGGACCCCGCGCCTTCAAGGGCTCGCATCCTAGCCGGCATGAAGCGCTCGCGAGGAGGTCCCTCATGATGAGACGTGTTGTTGTGACAGGCCTTGGTCTTGTCACACCGCTGGGGAGCGGAACCCGAGATAAAGCCTATCAGCTTCCGTGGAGTCGCCTTGTTGCGGGCCAGAGCGGTGCGAGCGCGATCAACGCCGATCGTTTCGACACCTCCGATCTGGCTTGCAAGATCGCCGCGCAAGTGCCGCGCGGTGAAGGCGAAGGGTTATTCAACCCGAATGACTGGGTGGCGCCAAAAGAGCAGCGCCGCATGGATGATTTCATCATCTACGGCATGGCCGCTGCTGAGATGGCGCTTGCTGATGCCGAATTGCCTTTGGAAACAGAAGAGCAGCGCGAGCGGAGCGGAGTGCTTCTCGGCTCAGGCATTGGCGGCCTCAGCACCATTGCTGAGACGGCGGTCATGATGGCGGAGAAGGGTCCGAGAAAGGTCTCGCCATTCTTCATTCCAGCTTCTCTGATCAATCTTCTTTCTGGCCAGGTCTCGATCAAGCATGGGTTGCAGGGTCCCAACCATTCCGTGGTGACGGCATGTGCCACGGGTGTGCATGCTATCGGCGATGCGGCGCGTCTTATTGCTTGCGGTGATGCTGAGGCCATGGTGGCTGGCGGTGCTGAAGCATCGATTTGCAGGATTGGGTTTGCCGGTTTCCAGGCTGCCAAAGCCCTGACCACCAGTTTCAATGATCGCCCTACCGAAGCGTCGAGGCCCTGGGACAAGGACCGCGACGGCTTCCTCATGGGGGAGGGCGCAGGGGTGATGGTGTTGGAGGCTTATGATAGAGCCAAAGCTCGCGGCGCGACCATTTATGGTGAAGTGATCGGTTACGGCCTTTCCGGCGATGCCCACCATGTTACGGCGCCTCTTGAGGATGGTGATGGCGGCTACCGGGCCATGCGCATGGCGCTGCAGCGGGCCGAGGTCAGCACTGCTGACATCCAGTATGTGAACGCCCACGGCACCTCGACACCTCTCGGTGATGAGGCGGAATTGAAGGCTGTGGAAAAACTCTGGGGCAGCGATGCACCTGGCCTTGTGATGTCCTCGACCAAATCATCCGTGGGTCACCTTTTGGGTGCGGCTGGCGCCATCGAGGCGATCTATTCGCTCCTTGCTATGCGTGACGGTGTCGTGCCGCCCACCCTCAACCTCGATAACCCTTCCGTGGACACGGCTATCAATCTCGCGCCGAAATCGCCGGTGGAGAAGAGCATCGACTGCGTGCTATCGAACTCTTTCGGATTCGGGGGCACGAATGCATCCATCATCATGCGCAAAGTCTGAGGCCGCTGTGGGCAACCGGGGTTTTGTCAAAATCCTTCTGCTGTTCTTTCTGGGCATTCTTGCCCTTGGCAGTGCGTTGAGCTTCGAAGTCGTGCGCCGGCTGAGCGCCGAGGGTCCCTTGGCCGAGGAGGCTGTGATCTGGATCGAGCGCGGCAACGGTCTCGAAACGGTGACGGATAAGTTGAGCGAGCGCGAAGCGATCCGTTCGAAGAAGCTTTTCTTCCTCTATGGCCGCGCCACAGGTCTTGCCGGCGATTTGCGGGCAGGGGAGTTCATGCTTCCGGCCAATGCCAGCATGCACGACATTGCCGAGACCCTGCGCACTGCCAAGCCGATCCTCCATTACGTGACGATCCCCGAGGGACGAACCGTCGCCCAAGCGTTTCAGATCATTGAGGCGGACCCTGTCCTTGACGGCGTCATATCTCTCAAGCCGGAGGAAGGCGCGCTTCTGCCCGAGACTTATTCCTTCCATCGCGGTGACAGCCGCGATTCCGTGGTGGAGCAGATGATGGCCGCCCATGACGTGCTGCTCGAAGAGCTTTGGCCGCAGCGTGCGGACGATCTGCCTTTCGAAACACCGGAAGAGGCTGTCATTCTCGCCTCGATCGTCGAGAAGGAAACGGCCGTTGCCGAAGAGCGCCCGCGGGTGGCCTCGGTGTTCGTCAATCGCCTGCGCCGCAGGATGCGCCTTCAATCCGACCCCACCATTATTTATGGTATCACAGGGGGTGAGCCGCTAGGCCGGGGGATCAGGCAGTCGGAGCTTCGCGGTGAGACGCCCTACAACACCTATGTAATCCGTGGTCTTCCGCCAACGCCGATTGCCAATCCGGGGGCAGCCTCCATTGCCGCCGTGCTCAATCCAGCGGACACGAACGATCTTTATTTCGTTGCTGACGGCACCGGCGGCCATGTCTTTGCCTCCACTTTGCGGGAGCACAACGCCAATGTGGCCGCATGGCGCCGGATCGAGCGCGCCCGGTCGCAACGATGAGCATTGCCGATACGACGGAGACCCATCTTCAAAGCATGACGGGCTTTGGTGCTGCCGAAGGCTCCGTGGGCCCTGTCCATTGGCGTTGGGAGCTGAGAAGTGTTAACGGTCGCAGTCTTGATATGAAGTTCCGTATGCCCTCCGGCACGGAAGCTTTGGAGCCTGATTTGCGCGGTACGTTGCGCTGCCTGCATCGCGGAACGGTGAATGCCAGCCTCAAGCTTGACCGGGAAGCCGTCATGGAGGCCTTCTCCATCGATGAAGAGGGCCTATCGGCGGCGATCAGTGCCATTGAGAAAGTCCGCGCACGGACATCCTGTGCCGACCCGAGGCCCGAGGCTATCCTTTCGATGCGCGGCGTTCTTGCAACGCCAGCGCCCGAGATAAGCTTGACCGAAGATGAGCTGACCGCGATCAGCGCCGGTTTCTCCGATGCCCTCGATGCGCTCTTGATCGCGCGCAAAAGTGAGGCTGATCGCGTTGCGGCGCTGCTGCATGCACGCTGCCAAGACATTGCCGCGCGGGTTAGGAAGCTTCGCGAGAAAACCAGCAGCACCCGTGATCAGATGGCGGAGCGTTTGCGCGGGCAGCTTGGTGCGCTTCTCGCTGACCATGTCAGTGAAGAACGCCTCGCCCAAGAAGCAGCAATGCTGGCCATCAAAGCCGATGTCACCGAAGAGCTTGATCGGCTCGATGTGCACACGAACTCTTTTCGCGCGCTTCTCGAAGCTGGCGGCGCTGCGGGACGGCGGCTTGAGTTCCTGACCCAAGAGTTGATGCGCGAAGCCAGCACGCTGACGGCGAAGCTCCACTCCGCTGCCCTGAAAAATGATGGTCTCGATCTTAAAGAGCTTGTCGACAGCCTGCGTGAGCAGGTGCTCAATATCGCATGACCTCCATTGCCCATATCGAACGCCGCGGCCTCTTGTTCGTGATTTCGAGCCCTTCAGGAGCGGGGAAGACAACCTTGTCCCGCCGTCTTCTGACGAGCGATGACGGCATTGCCCTGTCGGTGTCCGCCACCACCCGGTCCCCGCGCCCTGGTGAGGTTGACGGCAAAGATTACCATTTTTTGAGTGAAGATGCTTTCCTTAGCCAGCGCGAAGCCGGCGCTTTCCTTGAAAGCGCCGAGGTCTTCGGCAACCGCTACGGCACGCCGAAGGCGCCGGTGATGGCCTCGATCGAGGCGGGGCGGGACGTCCTTTTCGATATCGACTGGCAGGG
>JBCCTG010000149.1:0-4141 GCA_039198735.1 Pseudomonadota bacterium
AACAGGCACATGGCGGATCCGCTTATCCGTCATCTTATCGAGGATCTCATCCACCGTCGCATCATGTCCGCAAGTGATCAGCGCCTCGGTCATCACCTGCGACACAGGCTTCTCGCGGTGGCCTGGGGGAGCGCCCTCTAGGATGCGAATAATATCGCGTTCAGACAGGATGCCGCAGGGTTCGCCGCTTTCCATCACCACCAGAAGAGCACCGATGTTCAACTGCGCCAATCGGTCGATGGCATGACCCAATGTGTCGTGCCGCCTTAGGGTTTCAACGTCGCTCCCTTTGAGCGACAGAATATCGCGCGCGCGCATGGCTCCTCCCGTGATCTTTTTCTAGCCATCAAAGTCTGCGCTTCAAGCAGACGCCGGGCAACCCTTATGCTGTTCAGGTCAACAGCATGAACCCTCGACCATCACGCTGCGTCTCAGCCCAAACCGAAAGGCAGCGGCGGGCGTTTGGCCATGCGGTCGAAAACAGGAAACAACAGCAAACCGCCAAGAAAACCGCCGATATGGGCCTCCCAAGCGATGTTCACGGCTTGATTGGCCATCATCGCCTGACCAACACCTGTGGCCACATTGAGACCAATATAAATCAGCGACGCGATCATGACAGGACGCGCCCAAACCGGCGCAAGACGCCCATATTCGGCACCCATGGGCGCAAAAAGACGCAAAGCGAAGCGCAAGGTCCCCGCCATCAAACCCGAAATGGCGCCAGAGGCCCCCACCATGGGTGTGGCATCGATAGGATGGGCCGCAAAATGGGTAAGTGCCCCAACAACGCCGCAAGTGATGTAGAAGCCGAGGAAAACAAACACATTTCTCGTTGCATCGCCGGGCGTTGCACTCTCCACGCAAAGCCTGCGCGCCACACCAGAACCGAACACCATCAGCCACAGCATATTGATGACGAGGTGTCCGATGCTGCCATGCAGAAAAATATGCGTGAACAGCGGCACAGCGGCGATGAGATACTCACCATTCTCGATGAGCGAGAGAAAACGCGCTGGGATGAAGGCAAAATCCTCCACCAAAAATCGGCTTGAGAACGGCGACGGCAGAATGAGCGAGAGAAAGAAAGCGATGCCCGTATAGACCACAATGGGCCCGATCGGCGTTGGCAGATTGAGGATCGGACCACCGCGAAAAGGGGCGCCGCCTTCGAGGATGCCTCGGCTTCTTCGGGCGGACGAGGGCCGATCGGTCATAACGCAAACACCATAAACACCTGGCTCAATAAGGAAGGTGGCACCAGCGCCCTGCCCTCGCAAGGCGCGAGGCTCTGGCTTTGACCGTTTGTTGACAGGAAAAGCTTACCCTGGGGTCACATTTTTTAGCCTGCCGGGATACCCCCATGCGGACGAAGCCTTTCGAACCCTACCATCCCGCCGATCGCGAAGCCGGCTCAGGCACCCTTGTCGATTCTGCAGAACGGCGCCGCCACCGGCGCATACCGGCGCACATTCCCATTCGCGTGGAAGGTGCCCATGGCCGTGAGCACAAAGCCGTGATCAAAGACCTCTCGGTGAGCGGCGCGGCGCTCGCTGGTGAACATGAGCACGTGATCGGTGATCGCATCACGCTTTTGGTGCCTGATCTTGGACGCATTCCAGCCACCATGAAGCGGGCCAACCAAGATGGGTTCAGCGTCAAGTTCCGCGGCGGCAAGTGGCCTCGGGTGGCGCTGGCGGACAAGCTGACCGTGCTTCTGCATGACCATGATGGCGCACGCTCACCGCGGCTGCCCGTCTCCGGTGACACAGTGCTTGAATTCGAAGATGAAACCCTTGTTCATGCCACCGTGACGGACGTATCCAAGGATGGTGCGTCCCTTGACTGCGCCGTGAAGCCAGATCTTGGTGAAAACGTGCTTGTGGGACGGAAACGCGGGCGTGTTGTGCGCCATCGAGAAGGCGGGATCGGCGTTAGCTTTGGGCCTGAACCGCTGGACGAGATGGATTGAGGGCAGAGATATGGCGAGTGCTGAAAACTGGTGCATGAATGTGTCAGGCCGGATTTTCGGGCCCTATGACACCGCGCAGATGGAGCGTTTCGTGCTTGAAAAGCGCCTCGCTTACCATTCGCTCGTTGCACCAGCGGGCAGCCGCGATTTCCGCCCGGCGCTTCAGTTTCCTGAGCTGCGTGATTATTTCAAACCGGCCCGCGGCGGTGCCGCAGACAGCAGCAGCCAGGCACCCGTCCGCTCAAGCGGCAACAGCGGCGCTAAAGCCTTCATCATCGCCTTCGGCACGGAGGCCGGCGGCGCGGAAAAAGCCTCGCGCTTGCAAGGGACCTTCGACAATGTTCTGCCCCTTTCCGCCACCACCTGGCTCGTGGAAACAGGAAAATCCGCCGACGCCATCCGCGATGAGCTGGCCAAGGTGCTGCCGACCACCGAGCGGGCAATCGTCATCGCCTGCGCAAGCCAAGCGCCAGCATGCCACGGCGTCAGCCTTGAAGAATATGAACGCATGAACAAAGCGCTTCAAACGGCAAGCCTTTGGGCGCGGGCCTGACCTCCCTCGGCTGTTCAAAAAGCACAGGGCAGCGTAGCATACGCCTATGAATGGACACACCGACGTCCTTGCAGGCTCCGACACGCCGCATGTGTTGGTCATCGATGATGATGAGCGGATCAGGACACTCCTTGCGCGCTATCTTCGCGACAATGGTTTTCTCGCATCCGCGGTGGATTCTGCTGAGAAAGCCGAAGCGCTGATGGCATCGATCGCCTTCGATGTGTTGATCGTGGATGTGATGATGCCGGGGGAAGACGGATTCAGTTTCACCGAGCGGATCAGGTCAGCATCCGCCATCCCCATCATCCTTCTCACTGCCCGCGGTGAGCCCCAGGACCGAATCAAAGGGCTGGAGGCCGGTGCCCATGACTATCTGCCCAAACCGTTTGAACCGCGAGAGCTTGTCTTGCGGCTGCAAGGCTTGCTTCAGCGAAGCGTGGCGCCGAGCCGCAACAGCATCGTTCACTTTGGGCCTTTTCAATTCGATGTCGGCCGGGGCGAGCTTAAAAACGGTGAGGAACGGATCAAGCTCACCGATGCGGAGCTGCATCTTTTACGCACTTTGGCCGCCAAACCAGGGGCTGCGATCCCGCGCACCATGCTGGCGCAAAAAGAACTGGGCGTCTTTGATCGCTCCATCGATGTGCAGGTGACGCGCCTGCGCCGGAAAATCGAAGATGATCCGCGTAGCCCGGAGTTTCTCAAAACCGTGCGCGGTATCGGCTACGCCTTGATGACGGATTGAGCCGATGCTTCGCAGGATTGCCCCAAAAAGCCTCTGGGGGCGGACGATTTTGATCGTGGTGCTGCCTATTTTCATGATGCAGGCGGTCGTCACCTTCATCTTTTTCAACCGCCATTGGGAAAATGTGAACGGTGCCCTCGCACGTCAGACGGCTGAGGAAATTTCTCATGTTTTGGGGCTTTGGCAGAACCCGCCCGAAGGCCTCGATCGTGCTGAGATCCAGACCATGGCAGCGAACGACCTTTCACTTTTCATGCGCTGGGCGCCAGGTGATCGCATTCCCACACAGAACAAACTGACGGTTTTCTCGGCTCTCAGCCGCACCTTGACCACCGAGATTGAAAGCACCCTTGAAGAGCCCGTGTGGATCAACACCCGCGGTTATGAGTGGGAGGTAGAAATCCGTGTGCAGCTTGATGAGGGGAGCCTGATTTTTGTCTCGCCCCGTGACCAGGTGGCCGCCACCAATGCCCATCTCTTTGTTCTATGGCTTATTGGGACGAGCCTTCTTCTGGGTTATGTGGCCGTGGTTTTCATGCGCAATCAGGTGCGTTCAATCACGCGGCTTGCCGAAGCGGCCGACGCTTTTGGGCGCGGCGGCGATATTCCTGAGTTCCGCCCCTCAGGGGCCCGCGAGGTGCGCCAGGCCGGGCAAGCGTTTTTGGCCATGCGGGCGCGCATCAAACGGTATCTTCATCAGCGCACGGAGATGCTTGCCGGGGTGAGCCATGATTTGAGAACCCCCCTCACCCGTCTGAAGCTCGGCATCGCCATGCTGCCCGAAAGTTCGGACCGGCAAGACCTCGACGCCGATGCCCAAGAGATGGAGCGGATGTTGGACGCCTACCTTGCCTTTGTTCGTGATGCG
>JBCCTG010000150.1:0-4097 GCA_039198735.1 Pseudomonadota bacterium
AAGCACTGGCGAGGGTATCGAGGTTCGCCTCGATGGCCTGCGCCTTGCCCTCGTCTTGAGCCAATTCGAAGATGGCACTGGCGTAGCGTTCAGCGATCTCGGACCGGGAGTCGGCCATATCGTTTTCTTATCTCCGTCGCGGATGGCCGCTTGCCGAGGCGAAAACTCCCATGGCAGGCGACAAAAGATGCGGCGGACAAAAAGCCCACCGCTTACGCAGCCGCGCCGCTAGCATGCGTTTTTCGGCGGCGCAACGTGCCAGTGCCAGATGCTCACGAAGGCTTGACCACTGCGCCCTCTTGCCGCGGTTTTTGCTGGCTTTAGCGCCAGCGGTTTGCTCTTTCAGAGCTGCGCTTTGATCAGGTCCGCCGCGCGCTCTGCAATCATGATGGTTGGCGCATTCGTGTTGCCGCCGATGATGCGCGGCATCACCGAGGCATCGACCACCCGCAAACCCTCGACGCCGCGCACTTTAAGATCAGGGGTCAGGACAGAAGCCTCATCGCTTCCCATGCGGCAGGTCCCCACGGGGTGATAAACCGTCTCCGCCGTTTCTTTGATCAGCGCATCGATCTCCTTGTCCGGTAGCTCGCGCGGTGTTGGTGTGTGCTTCATCAGGGATGGCGCCTGCGCCAAGCGCTGACAGATGGTATACCCCGCCCGCATGCGCGGCAGGTCACGCTCATCGGAGAGATAGCGTGGATCGATCAGCGGGGCGTCACCGGGAACGTCGGAGCGCAAGCGCACCGTGCCCCGGCTTTCGGGATAAAGAAGACACGCATGGAAACTGAAACCATGGCCCAGAACGTGGCGTCGTCCGTGGTCCACAAGAACACCCGGCAAAAAGTGAAGCTGCAGATCGGGCACCGGGACATCCGGCGAAGATTTAAGAAACGCTCCGCCCTCGGCAATGTTGGAGGTGAGCATGCCCTCACGCTTGCGCACATAGCGGATCGGCTCCCCAGCGGAGCTGAGCGCATGGCGTAGGCTTAATCCGTAGCCGGCATGGGTCTCGATCTTATAGGTCAGATGCGCATCGAGATGGTCCTGAAGATTTGCCCCGACCTCTTCGCGATCCGCGACGATAGGGATACCGTGGCTCTTCAAATGCTCAGCAGGCCCCACACCGGACAGCATCAAAATCTGCGGCGACCCAAAAGCACCTGCACAGAGGATAATTTCAGCGCGGGCCTCCGCACGGTTTTTCTCTCCGTCCACGATATAGTCGACACCGACGGCACGCTGGCCTTCGAAGACCACCCTTTGCACAGATGCTCCTGTGATGATCTGGAGGTTGGGACGGCGTTTGACCTCGTCAGTAAGGTAGCCTTTGGCAGCAGAGCACCGCTCTCCATTTCGCTGGGTGACTTGATAGACGCCTGTGCCTTCACGTTCGGGCGTGTTGAAGTCCTGCACGCGGGGGATCTGGGTTTCCTCGCAGGCGCTGACATAGTCCATTGTCAGTTCACTGACAGTGTGAAGATCGGAAACCCCCAAAGGCCCACCCACGCCGTGATAGGCATCGGCGCCGCGCTCATTGTCCTCAGCTTTTTTGAAGTAAGGCAGGCAGTTGGCCCAGTCCCACCCGGTCGCACCGCCAGCGGCCCAACCATCATAATCCTCAGCAGCCCCCCGAATGTAGCACATGGCGTTGATCGAGCTGGACCCGCCGAGGGTCTTGCCCCGCGGCTGGTACATCACCCGGTCGTTGATATGAGCCTGGGGCACGGTTTCGAAGTCGAACTTGATCGTTTTCATCTTGCCCAGAAGGAAAAGCCCCATGGGCACATGGATCGCCAAATTTTTGTCAGGGCCCCCTGCTTCGAGCAGCAGCACACTTTGGTTCGGGTCTTCGCTCAAGCGGCTGGCAAGGCACGCGCCAGCCGATCCGCCGCCGACGATGACGTAATCGGCTGAGACCATAGATTCCTCCTTATAGGGCCGGTTTCTCCTGATGAAGAACGGGCAGACCCTCTAGTGTTCGCTCCTAGGGCGCCCCGAAAGACGCCAGCGGATGAAAGCGATTGTAGCACCGAGCACGCCCATGAGAACAGCGATGAGGGCAGCCGCGCCAGGACCCATTCCGAAATCTGCGAACACGCCCTGGGCACTGATCCAAGCGGTGCCTCCAGCGGTGACCAGCGCTCCGCCAACCGCATCGGACAAACCGCGCCGAAGACGGAAAATCTTTGTCAGAATGAAAGCCAAGACCCCGCCAAGCAGCAAGACTGCCGCAACCAAAGGCGCAACGACCGGAAGAACATCCACCAAGCGGTAGGTCGGCCCAAGCGCCCCGCTCATCGTCGCCAAAACCACAACGCCAGGGACGGCAAGGCTCATCAGCGCACCGACGAGAAGCGCCCGGAGGAGGCTAAGCATCGTCCATCTTGAGGGCTTTGATGAAAGCCTCTTGGGGAATTTCGACCCTGCCGAACTGCCGCATCTTTTTCTTACCGGCTTTTTGCTTCTCCAAAAGCTTGCGTTTCCGCGTGGCATCGCCGCCATAGCATTTCGCGGTGACATCTTTGCGCATCGCGCCAATGGTCTCACGCGCGATCACCCGGCCGCCAAGCGCGGCCTGGATCGGAATTTTGAAAAGATGACGGGGGATCAGATCTTTAAGCTTCTCGCACATGGCCCGCCCGCGCACCTCGGCCTTGGAGCGGTGAACGACCACGGCGAGGGCATCCACAGGCTCTTCGTTCACGAGGATCTGCATACGGACGAGGTCGCCGCCTTTATACTCCGTGATTTGATAATCGAAGCTGGCATAGCCCTTGGTGATCGACTTCAGACGATCATAGAAATCGAACACCACCTCGTTGAGGGGCAGCTCGTAAACCACCATGGCGCGGCTGCCCGCATAGGTGAGGTCTTGCTGGATGCCGCGACGATCCTCGCATAACTTCAGTACACCGCCCAAATACTCGTCCGGCACCATGATGGTCGCTTTGATCCACGGCTCTTCCAGGTGATCGATCTGCACCGGGTCCGGCATATCAGCGGGGTTGTGCAACTCGTCCATCTCACCGTCGGTTTTGTACATGTGATAGACCACCGAGGGAGCTGTGGTGATAAGATCGATGTTGAATTCTCGCTCCAACCGCTCACGGACAATCTCGAGGTGCAAAAGCCCCAGGAAACCGCACCGGAAACCAAAGCCGAGGGCAGCAGAAGTCTCCATCTCATACTCAAAACTCGCATCGTTGAGGCGGAGCTTGGCGATGGCATCACGGAGGTCTTCGAACTCGGCGCTGTCCACGGGGAAGAGCCCGCAGAAGACCACCGGCTGATTGGGTTTGAAGCCTTCCAAGGCTTCCGCCGCAGGCTTTTTATCGTCCGTAATCGTATCACCCACAGCGGTGTCGGCGACTTCCTTGATCGAGGCGGTGAAATAACCGATCTCGCCAGGGCCAAGCTCGGCCACCTCGATCTTCTTAGGCGTGAAGACACCCACTTGATCGAGTTGATAAGTGGCCCCTGCCTTCATCATACGGATTTTTTGGTTCTTCTTCATCTTGCCGTCAATGATCCGGACAAGGACCACAACACCCAAATACAAATCGTACCAACTGTCCACCAGCATGGCTTTCAGCGGCGCATCGGCATCACCCGTCGGTGCAGGCAGCCGTGTGACGATGGCTTCCAGAACATCCGGCACGCCGATGCCTGTCTTGGCGGAAATCTCCACCGCATCGCTGGCATCAAGGCCGATCACGTCCTCGATCTGTGTCTTCACACGATCGGGTTCCGCCGCAGGCAGATCAATTTTGTTAAGGACCGGCACGATCTCGTGATCCACCTCAATCGCCTGGTAGACATTGGCCAAGGTCTGCGCCTCCACTCCTTGGCTTGCGTCCACCACGAGGAGCGAACCCTCCACGGCGGCAAGGGACCGGTTTACCTCATAGGCAAAGTCCACATGCCCCGGCGTGTCGATCAGGTTGAGGACATAATCCTGGCCATCCTTCGCCTTATAGGCGAGGCGCACGGTTTGCGCCTTGATGGTGATCCCGCGCTCGCGCTCTAGGTCCATATTGTCGAGGACCTGGCTTTGCATCTCCCGCTCCGTGAGACCGCCGGTGACTTGGATCAAA
>JBCCTG010000151.1:0-4043 GCA_039198735.1 Pseudomonadota bacterium
CTCTGGGCTTTTCTGGCTGAACATCTTGAAGACGATGAGACGAATGCGAACAATCGTTTTGCCCTAGCTGATCGGCTCAACGCTGAAGCCTTCGCCGGTGCCCCAAAGTTTTGGGGTAAGCCGCCAAGCCGCGATGATCTGAAGGCGTTACCCATCAAGAAGCATGTCAGCTATAGCGATATCGCAGAGCGCCGGGTGGCCGAGCGCTTCTTCAAAGGTACGCAGCCTGTCTGGAAAATGTTCACCGCCGGGAGTGTCGGGGGTCAGACAATGACCGGCATTGCTCGCCTCGAAGCTTTGCGCAAAGACGAGGCGCTCTGTTCCTATCTCCGCATCTGGCCTTTCGAAACCGATTTTGAGAGAAGCCTGCCTCAAGGGGCTTCCGTGGTCATCGCTGAACTCTACCCTTCGGCCTTCGATATTGCTCCTGAGGCGGATGAGGTGCTCGATCGCGCCCAGGTGCGGTGCGTGGCAGAAGAGCTTGCGCGCCGTGACCAAATCGGCGAACTTTTGCCTCTTCTACAAGCGCCGCTAGGTGTTTCCGATGGTGATCGGCAGGCGATGGTGGACGACGAGGGCTCCATCATCGGGGCAGGGGTTTTGTAAATGCGTATCGTTGGTGGACAATTCAGGGGACGGACGATCATCGCTCCGGACGGTATGGGCACGAGGCCCACGACGGACCGCACCCGCGAGTCACTCTTCAATATCCTCAGCCACCGCGAGGATGTCGCGCTTGAGGGCGCGCGGGTTCTTGATCTTTTTGCAGGCTCAGGGGCACTCGGTTTTGAAGCGATGTCCCGCGGGGGTGCTTTCTGTCTGTTCGTCGAAACCTATGCCCGTGCCCGCGGGGCCATTCGTGATAATGTCGAAGCGCTGGGGCTCTTTGGTAACACACGCATTCATCGTCGGCCTGCGGACAGTCTGGGGACGAAGCCGGCAGGCGTTGGTCCGAAATTCACCCTCGCCTTCCTAGACCCGCCTTACGGTCAAGGCCTGATCACGCCATGCCTTCAGAACTTGATCCAAGGGGCATGGCTTGATCCTGGCGCTTTCCTGACGGTAGAGCACGCCAAGGGTGAGATTTTTGACGTGCCCCCTGGTTTTGAAACGCTTGAGACCCGTCGCTTTGGTGAGACGGAGATCAGCTTTCTCCGTGTACTTCCTGCATGAACAGCACCACGTGGTTGTTGGCTGGAACCGGCTCCACATGTGCAAGGCTGAGGGCGAAACGCGCGGCCAAAGGCTGCAACATATCATCAAGATCCCGCACCCCCCACGAGGGATCACGTGCCTTGAGGCTTGCATCAAAATGCCTATTGCTCTCCTCGGTTACACCCCGCCGGGAAAATGGTCCGTAGAGGAAGAGATGCCCGCCGGGTGAGAGAATTGCGGCCGCGCCCTGAAAAAGGCCTTCGACACCGGCGCGGCTGGTGATGTGGATCATGTTGATGGCCACCAGAGCATCGAAGGGCCCTGGTGGCTCCGCCCACCACCCTTCCGTCCGCGTATCAAGTGCAAGGGCAGGGGGCTGGCCCAGCTCCTCCATCCGTGCCGAGGTGCTGGCGCGTGCCGCGGGATCAGGATCGCTGCCTTGCCAGGTGACGCTCTTCATCCGTCTCAGGACGGCTTCACCATGCTCACCGCTCCCCGATGCAAGCTCCAGCACATGCTCTGCATCCGGCATAAGCTTTGCAAAGGCCTCTGCAATCACGCCCTTGTTACGCGCAGCGCTTGTCGAATAAAGCTTCACATTGTCGGCCATCCGTCCTCCACAATTGATAAGACGCCGCGCAAGGCGCCTTTCAAAAACTCCTGGCGGGTTCGATGTCTGTTACCAGCATGATGTCCTTTGGCCTATCGTTTCGCTGTTTGACGCTCCAGGAAATATCAGCATCCCCCTGGAAAGAGAGTGGCCTGCACCCACATGGCTGCTCGATAGAAGATATCGGAGCATGAGCCCATGAACGCAACAAACACCTACACACCGCCTCAAGTCTGGGAATGGAATGAGGAGAGTGGCGGCAAATTTGCGAAGATCAATCGCCCTGTGTCTGGAGCCACCCATGAAAAAGCGCTGGAGCGCGGTGGGCATCCTTTTCAGCTTTATTCGCTCGCCACCCCCAACGGTGTCAAAGTCACGGTGATGTTCGAGGAGCTTCTCGCCCAAGGTTTCTCAGATGCCGAATATGATGCGTGGACGATCGATATTGGTGAGGGAGAACAGTTTGGTAGCGATTTCGTCGCGATCAACCCCAATTCGAAAATCCCAGCACTGATCGATTGCTCCACCAAGCCTGAAACGCGCCTTTTTGAATCGGGAGCCATCCTCGTTTACCTGGCTGAGAAGTTTGGGGCCTTTTTGCCGACGGATCATCATAAACGCGCGGCGACCCAGTCTTGGCTCTTTTGGCAAATGGGCTCCGCGCCTTTTCTGGGCGGCGGTTTTGGTCACTTTTATAACTATGCTCCGGAAAAATTCCAGTACCCGATCGATCGGTACACGATGGAGGTGAAGCGGCAACTCGATGTGCTCGATAAACATCTGGCGGGCCATGAATATCTTGCTGGCGATGCGTATACGATTGCGGACATCGCCACCTGGCCATGGTATGGTGCGCTCGTGCTCGGGCGGCTCTACGATGCCGGGGATTTCTTGCAGGTGGATAGCTATGAGCATGTGGTGCGCTGGGCCAAGACAATCGATGCTCGTACGCCGGTGCGCCGTGGACGGATCGTCAATCGGGCTTGGGGTGACGATCACCAGAAGCTTCTTGAACGACACAGTGCAGCGGACATCGATGCGAAATTGGCTGCAAAAGGCTGACAGGGCTCAGTGCGGCGGCTAAGACTGACAAGTCTGAACCGCCAAGAGGTGCACCATGACCGATGTCGATCCTTCGCTGTGGCGCAGCCTGCTTTTCGTTCCCGGCGCCCGGCCTGATCGTTTCTCTAAGGCTGCGGCCTCTGGGGCTGATGCCGTTTGTATCGATCTTGAGGACGCTGTGCCGCCTCAAGACAAGGAAAGCGCGCGGGCAGCGACCCTTTCGTTCCTCATGGGGTTCACGGATCGTTCTGTCCCGCTGGGCCTGCGCGTCAATGCGGTGGGGACACCGGAAGGCGAGGCGGATCTTGCCGCACTTCGAGATGCTCCGGGTCTTGACTTTGTGATGATGCCGAAGCCCATGGGTTTGGAGGATATTGATCGGGTGCGGAGCGCTTACGGCCATGACCGTGTGGTTGTGGTGATCGAAACTGCACGTGCCCTCGGCATAGTGGAGGCGATTGCCGACCATTCAGCGGTCATAGCGGGAATCTATGGCGCCATCGATCTTGCCGGTGAGATCGGTTGCGACCTCTCTTGGGAAGCGCATCTCTACGGACGATCACGCTGCGTCGCTGCCTTCGGTGCGGCCCGGAAGACGTTCTTTGATGTGCCTTATCTCGATGTGAAGGATGCTGATGGTCTCACCGACGCCACCAAGAAGGCCAAAACCCTCGGCATCCATGCGCGCGCCGCGATCCATCCTTCCCAGCTTGCAGTCATTCATCAAGCCCTTGCGCCGTCAGCTGAGGATATCACCCAGGCGCAGCGTGTCGTGGAGGCTTTCGAGGCGGCGGAGGGGGCTGTGGCTCTTCTCGACGGTCAGATGATCGAATTGCCCGTGATTAAAGCGGCACGCCGGGTGCTCGCCCATACGCGGCGCGGTTAGTCGCGGTTATCCACCTTGCGGCGCTGAGGCAGTGCTGTGAACTGGCCCGGCTCACCTGTCTGTTTGGCTCCCATAGCGGCCATCAACTCCGAGGGCTGAAGGTTCGATGCATTCCACAGCGCGATACGGTCCAGCGCATCTTCGGTGGAGTGGTCGCGGGAGAACTTGATGATCTCTTTGATCCCGTGAATCGCCATCGGTGCTTTCGCAGCGATCTCCTGGGCCATCTCCTGAGCCGCGCTGTTGGCGGCTTCGTGATCAGGCAGCACCCGGTTGACAAAGCCAAGGCGTAAGGCCTCATCGGGCTTGAATTTACGTCCTGTATAGCTC
>JBCCTG010000152.1:0-4014 GCA_039198735.1 Pseudomonadota bacterium
GCAAAGTGACCAAGGGCAATGCTCACCCCCATGGTGGTGAGGCTGTTGCGATCGTTCACAATGGCATCATCGAGAACTTCAGTGAGCTGAAAGAAACTTTACGTGATGCGGGCGTAAGCTTTCAGACTGAGACCGACTCCGAAGTGATCGCTAAGCTGATCGAACATCATTTGACTCGGCTCGGCTCCCCGGAGGAAGCCTTTCGTGTAACGCTGGGGCAGCTTGAGGGCGCTTTTGCCATCGGTATGGTGGCTGCGGACGATCCGCACAGGATCTACTGCGCGCGCCAGGGCAGCCCGCTGGCTATTGGCCATGGTGAAAGTGAGATGTTCATCGGCTCCGATGCCATGGCCCTTGCACCGTTCACCCGCCGGGTGACCTACCTCGAAGAAGGCGACTGGGCCGTTCTGTCCCTCACCTCGGCCCGCATTTTCGATGCCAACAACACGCCGGTCGAGCGCCCGGAGACCCTTTCTGATGCTTCGGCCGCATTGGTTGGAAAAGGGCGGCACCGCCACTTCATGGCCAAGGAAATCGAAGAGCAGTCCGAGGTCATCGCCCACACGCTCTCCCATTTTCTCGATCCTGCGAGCGAAAGCGTTGTGATGCCCGAAGGGCAGATCGCTTTCGATAAAATCAGCATGCTCACAATTTCGGCGTGCGGCACGGCTTACCTTGCCGGCCTCATCTCGAAATACTGGTTTGAAACCTGGGCCAAACTGCCCGTCGAGATCGATATCGCCTCAGAACTGCGCTACCGTGATGTTCCCTACGCTGACGGGAATGCTGCACTTTTCGTCAGCCAATCGGGGGAGACGGCGGACACGCTCGCCGCGCTCCGTGATGCCAAAGCCAAAGGCCAGACCGTCGGCGTGGTCGTCAATGTGCTCGAATCCACCATGGCGCGGGAAGCTGATGTGGTCTTCCCGATCAAGGCGGGTCCCGAAATCGGTGTCGCCTCCACCAAAGCTTTCACCTGTCAGCTTGCCGCCTTGGCCTGTCTCGCCCTCACGGCAGGCCGCCAGCGAGGGCACCTCACGGCGGAGGATGAGCGCCGCATCGTTCACAGCCTTTTCGCGTTGCCGCGCCTCATCTCCGAGGTGCTGGCGGACACGGCCCCCTCCATCGAAGCGATCAGCCACCAACTCGCCGAGGCTTCTGATGTGCTTTACTTAGGCCGGGGTGTCAGCTTCCCCCTCGCTCTGGAAGGAGCACTGAAGCTCAAGGAGATCAGCTATATTCACGCCGAGGGGTATGCAGCCGGGGAACTCAAACACGGACCCATTGCTCTCGTCGATGAGCATGTCCCGGTGATCGTGATCGCGCCGCCGGACCGACATTACGAAAAAATCATCTCGAACATGCATGAAGTGATCGCCCGCGGCGGCAGGTGTATTCTTCTGTCCTCAAAAGAGGGTCTTGAGAGGGCCAAAGCCGATGATCCGCTCCTTGGTGCGATCGCTTTGCCTGAGGTTGATTCCCTGCTGGCGCCCTTAGTCTACGCGGTTCCCATCCAACTCATCGCCTACCACACGGCGGTTCAGAAAGGGACGGACGTGGATCAGCCGAGAAACTTAGCAAAATCAGTCACTGTCGAGTGATGGCGTGCCACTCTGTAACACCGGGAAACAACCCGTCATTTCGCAGTGCGGGATCTGCCACCCATAAGTCATCTTCTCGAGTTATGGGATAGTTGTATGTTTGATCAACCGGCGAATGACTTGCGAGCGGCAGCAACGGTGCGTGCGACCACGCGAGTGAGCGGTGTCGGCCTGCACTCTGGCGCGCATGCCGAGCTTGTGATCGAACCGGCTGAAGCAGGCGCTGGCATCGTCTTTGTCCGCTCCGATGTGGCCCAGCCTGAGGCCCAGCGCAGCATTCCCGCCGACCCTGCCCTGGTGACCCGGACCCAATTGGGCACGGTGCTCACCAACCACGCCGGTGTTGAGATTTCGACGGTGGAGCACCTGATGGCGGCTTTCGCCATGCTCGGTGTCACCGACGCGAAGGTCTTTATCGACGGACCTGAAGTTCCCATCCTGGATGGCTCCTCCCAGCCTTTCATCGACGCGATGCAGGCTGTGGACTTGCGTGTTATGGCGCAGTCCGTGGATCCCATCGTTCCCAATGGCCGCGTGACGGTGGCGCGGGGGGCAAGCTGGGCTGTGGCCGAGCCGCTTCCTGAAGGGGCGGGTGTGGATGTGATTCTCGACGTCACCATTGATTTTGCGCATCCCACCATCGGCACCCAGCGGGTGGTGATCGAAGGCGATCGCGAGACCATTCTCCGCGAGGTGGCGGCGGCCCGGACCTTCTGTCTTCTGCAAGAGGTGGAAGCGATGCAGGCCATGGGTCTTGCCCGCGGCGGGTCGCTGGAGAACGCCATCGTGGTCGGTGACGACGGCATCGTGAACCCTGAGGGCCTGCGTATGCCCGAAGAGTTCGTGCGCCATAAAGCGCTTGATCTCGTTGGCGATCTTTATCTTCTCGGTGCGCCCTTGGGCTGTAAGATCACAGCCCATAAGCCAGGCCACACCATCAACACGGCCCTGGCGCTTGCCCTTGCTGACAACGCCGGGATCCAGGCAACACCTGAAGCATCTGAAGCCGAACCTGTCGCCGCTTTGGCTTGAGAACTGTTCACGACACGGTTTTTGCATTCTGCCCATCCAGTCTTTAGACGAGAGGGGTGAGATGGCGCGTTCCTGGGATGTGTGTGTGATGAATGTGAAGCCGCAGCTTGTTGGCCTCAGCCTTTTTGTTTTGCTGGTCGCAGCTTGCGCATCGGACGATGATGCAACCGACCGTTTTGCTTACGTCGAAGAGCCCGTGGAGGTTCTTTACGAAAACGGCGCGCGGTCGCTGCAGCGTCGCCGTTATGACGATGCGATCGCTTATTTCGCCGAGGTGGAACGCCAGCATCCTTATTCGGCCTGGGCCCGGCGCGCCATGCTGATGACGGCGTACACACAGTATCAGACCAATGATTACGAGGATTCTCTTGCCACCATCGAGCGTTTCTTAGCGATCCATCCAGGCAACAAAGATGCATCCTATGCCTATTACCTGCGGGCGATGAATCATTATGACCGAATTCGCGGTGTAAGCCGTGACCAAGCGGTCACCCAAAGCGCAGCCGACGCTCTGGTCGACGTGATCCGCCGCTATCCGGAAAGTGAATATGCTCGCGATGCGCAACTCAAGCTTGACCTGACCCGTGACCACCTTGCGGGCAAGCATATGGATGTGGGCCGCTATTACCTGCGCCGTAACCAGCATATTGCCGCCATCGGTCGTTTCAACAACGTGATCGAGGATTATCAGACCACAAACCATGTGCCGGAAGCTTTGCACCGGTCTGTGGAAGCTTATCTTGAGCTTGGCCTTGTGGACGAGGCGCAGCGCCATGCCGCTGTCCTTGGTTTCAATTATCCGGACTCAGATTGGTACGGGGACACCTACAAGGTCTTTCGCCGCCACGGTGTCGACTTGCGCATGCGTCAGGCCGCCAATCGTGCCAATGGTACAGGGCAGCAGCAAGAGACCAATCCCGCCGCGCTTCTTGCCGGTCGTCCCGTGGATATCGATGCGCGGCTGAACCAGGATATTCCGATCGAAGGGGGTGCTGCCTCACCCGTCGATCCTACGGGATCCATCGAATAACGCCCCAACAGCGGCTCTACGCAGCTTCGGAAACTTCAATCCGATAGCTTTCCATGACAGGGTTGGCGAGCAGCTTTTCGCACATCGCTTTGGCTTTTTCCTCAGCCTCCGAAGCCTTGTTTGCATCGGTGATATCAAGCTCGATCATCTTGCCCTGGCGGACATTGGATGCGCCTTCAAAGCCAAGACCGTGAAGAGCGCCTTCAATGGCTTTGCCTTGCGGGTCGAGAACACCGTTTTTCAGGGTAATGAAAACGCGAACTTTCATCGGAAGAGCCTTCCCTTATTTGGAGCTGACAAGAACGGGACCAGAGGTGTCGCCCTGGCCATCGTCATGACGCAGAATACCCA
>JBCCTG010000153.1:0-3981 GCA_039198735.1 Pseudomonadota bacterium
ATCAGGAGGACATGGTGAGCACGATCGGTGAGGTTTTAAGCGCCCTGCAAGCGACCATTGTCGCCAAGAAGTCCGATGATCCGGACACCTCCTACACAGCCAAGCTTTTCTCCGAAGGCAAAGAGCGGATGGCGAAAAAGCTCGGTGAAGAGGGCGTCGAAGCGGCCCTTGCCGGTGCCCTTGGCCACCGCCAAGAGCTTGCATCGGAAGCGGCTGACATTCTCTACCATTTGGGCGTTCTTTTGGAAGCCAATGATCTTGGTTGGGACGATGTCGCGGAGCAGTTGAGCCGCCGCGCAGGTGTTTCGGGTCTCGACGAGAAAGCGTCGCGCCCTTAGAAAACCCTCAACGTTTGCCATGGCTTGACCGTCGCATCCATCTCTTGCGTTTTGGGATATCTTGGGGTTTTGGGGATGGGCTCCACGGTCGAGCCGTGGAGAGCGTTTATGGAGAGACCGGGAAGGTGACCCGAAATCCATTTGTACCTTGATAAATTCATCACCCCCGCAAAAAGAGGCTAGCTCAAATGCTTGAGAAGCCCGCGGTCGGCGGCGAGTTTTTGCAGGCTGGCCTCAGGCCGTGCGCCCATATGGCTGATCACCTCACTGGCGGCGAGGGAGCCCAGCTGTCCGCATACGTCAAGCGGTGCGCAGGTGGTAAAGCCGTAAAGAAACCCCGCGGCATAGGCATCGCCTGCGCCTGTCGTATCTATAAGGGCGTCAGGCTTGATTGCCTCCACATGGATAAGATCCCCTTGCGGACCAAAAACGATCGAGCCTTTCTCGCCCATTGTCACCGCCGCCCAAAGGGAGAGCTCACGCAGCGCCAAAGCGGCCGCCTCGGCATTCGCAGCGCCCGTCAGCATTTTGGCCTCGTCCTCATTGGCAAAGATCATGTCGACGCTTTGCTCAAGGAAGGGTTTGAGGTCCGTGAGCTGACGTTCGACCATTCCCGCATCGGAAAGCGTCATGGCGCTGAAGCGGCCATTGGCTTTGGCGCGGGTTGCCGCCTCCAAACAGGCCTCACGGGTGACGGGGCCTTCGAAAAGATACCCCTCGAGATAACAGACTTGGGCCTCTTCCACGTCACCTGCGATCAAATCCTCTGGACCCAGATGAATAGCCGCGCCAAGAAATGTCGACATGGAGCGTTGTGCATCCGGCGTCACCGCGATCAGTGACCGGCCCGAGGGGACCGAGCCATCATTGCTCGGCGTTTCAAAACGCGCACCGAGCGCCGTCATCGACTCGCGATAAACTTTGCCCAATTCATCATCGGAGACTTTACCGATGAACCGCGCCTGGCCACCGAAGCTTGAGATGCACGCCACGGTGTTCCCGGCCGAGCCGCCCGCCACCATCACCGTGTCAGCAAATGCGCCGGTGATCTCTTCGGCTTTTGCTGTGTCGATCAACATCATGCCGCCGCGTTCGATACCATGCCGTTCCAAAAAGGCGTCATCGACCTGAGCGATGACATCGACTATCGCATTTCCGAGTGCAGCGACTTGGATCTCAGCCATGGTGGTTTCCTTTCAAGAGGTAAGAGGGATTAACGGCCTGGGCCTGCTTCTGTCCATGGGTCTTCTTCTTGCTGGCTGCGCGAGCGATGGGTCCAAGGATAGCCGATATGACGATGGCTTAGGGGATCAGGGCTCGGCGGGGCCTTCAGTCTCGGCAGCGCCGGGGCCTGAGCCTACAGCTTTTGAAGGACGGCCTGTCGCCGGTTTGACACGGTTTTTGGGCGAACCAGCCCTTGTTCGGCGGGAGGGCGAGAACGCCTTTCTTCGCTATGATCTCGAAAATTGCCGGGTTTTTGCCGTGGTTGTGCCTGCGGGCGGGACCGTCACGTCGCTCTCCACTGGGCCCCTCAGCCATGGGGCGATGCCCCTCTCCTTCTCTGCATGCACCGCCGGGCGGTGACGCAGCGGAAACCTCTTTCAGGTGAAACGCTCTCCGCTTGCAGGGCTGGCCGACGCTGGCCAAGCTTGTGCTTCTTTCGTTGAGGAGAGCAAACGCCGTTGAACGATACGACCGACAACTCTGCCAAGGCTCGAAAAGCGGCTCGCGACACCTGGTGGCAAGCTGCCTTAAGCGCCTATCGTCGCCCGGAAATGGCGGGCATGTTGCTTCTCGGCTTTGCATCAGGCCTGCCGCTTTATCTTGTTTATCAGAAGACATCGTTTTGGTTGAGGCTTGAAGGGGTCGATCGATCGACCATTGGCTTTTTCTATTGGGTGGGCCTTGCCTACTCCTTCAAGTTCATCTGGGCCCCGATTATCGACAGTGTGAAGGTGCCGCTTCTCGGCAAAAAGCTCGGGCACCGGCGATCCTGGATGGTTGTCTCGATCGCGGGAACGGTCCTGGGGCTGATCTTGATTGCTGGATCGGAGCCTTCGGACGGGCTGCTGACGATCACCGTGGGCGCACTGCTGCTGGCTTTCTCGGGGGCCACCCTTGATGTCTCGATCGATGCCTGGCGGATTGAGTCCGCGCCGCCTGAACGGCAAGCCAATATGGCGGCAGCTTATTCCCTCGGTTACCGCGGTGCACTGATCTTCTCGGGGTTAGGTTTCGTCGTTGCTGATGTTTCCAATTGGCATATCAGCTTCCTCTTCATGGGCGCAGCGATGGCGGCCACCGCTGGGTTGATCCTTTTTATCAAAGAGCCTCGTCATACCGGGCACCGCCGCAGCCAGGACAACGACTCGCTTTTCCTCCGCATCCGCAAGATGTTCGTGGAGCCTTTCACCCAGGTGGCTGACCGGTTCGGTGTCGTACTCATCCCTATCCTCTTGCTGGTCCTGATCTACCGCCTCTCGGACTTCACCATGGGGGTGATGGCGAGCCCGCTTTATGCTGATCTTGGCTATGCCCCTGCGGTTGTCGGCGGTATTCAATCCGGGCCTGGTGTGGTGGCCATCATCGCAGGGCTGTTCCTCGGCGGTCTTGCGGCCCAACGTTTTGGGATTTTGCCGAGCCTGATCATAGGCGCTGGGCTGACTCTCGTGACCAATGGCGCTTACGCATGGTTCGCCTCATCAGCCACCGGGGAAGATCCCGCTTTTCTGGCGTTCGCGATCTGTGCTGACAATGTAGCGGGCGGCTTTGTCACCACGGTCTTCATCGCTTATCTCTCAAGCCTTGTGGACCCCGCCCAAGCGGCGACGCAATATGCGCTATTTTCTTCGCTCTATGCTACCCTCAATAAGTTCGTGGCCGGTTTTTCCGGTGTCATGGCCGATGCCTTAGGCTATGTGAATTTCTTCCTGGTCACGGCAAGCTATGCGCTTCCTGCCGCGGGGCTGGTCATCCTGGTGGCCTGGCTGCAAACGCGGCACCCGCCAAAGCCGTTATCAAGCGAGTAAGATTAGTCTGCCTGCGCCGTACACTGTTCAAAGGGCAGCTTCTCTCCACCGGCTATCGCTGGGCCCGTGCTCAGCTTTGCGACCTTCCCGCCAGCGGGCATCACAATGGCATAGATGCGGCACGCGCCTTTATCATAGCGGCGAAACTCATTTGGCCCTTCTCGACGCACGAGCGCAGGGGCGCCTGTTATCTCCTCTAACGCCGCCACAGCCTCCCCAATAAACAGCGTAGGCGGCGGGCCGGGCGTTCCCGCATTATCAATAACAGGCGCATCGGCAACAGGGACCTCCTGTCGCTCAGGCGAAGGAACAGTCATGCCTTCAGAGGCCGGAGCCCCCGGCGTTTCGCACGCCGACAAAAAGCCGATCAATACCCAAAGACCCATTGCCCAGCGGGGGGCAGCCAGCGTAGGGGGAGACATAACCATAAAAGCGAGACCCTTTTCTATGATGCACCAACTTGACGTGATTGCCATCGGAAATGCAATTGTCGATATCTTAGCCCCCACTGATGACGCCTTTTTGAAGGCCCATGACATCCCCAAAGGCGGCATGATGTTGATCGACACGCAGAAGGCGTCGGAGATTACCGATGCTCTTCAGGCAACGGACCA
>JBCCTG010000154.1:0-3941 GCA_039198735.1 Pseudomonadota bacterium
CAAACTCAAGCTTCAATTCATCGAAGTCCTGGCGGTCCGGTATGACGATCTTACTCTCGGTGGAGTGGATGGTCCCAGCTGAACCTTGGAATCGCCAGCGCTATATTGTCCTCGCCGGTGCGGCGGCTGCCTTGATCGCCATCTCCGCCGGGATCATCCACTCCACCGAGAGTAAGATCGTCATACCGGACCGCCAGGACTTCGATGAATTGAAGCTTGAGTTTGGTCCTGGTTGGAAGGTCGAGGAAAGCGTTCTCGATGTGAACACCGAGCGGGTCTTGAACGCTGACGATCACATCGTCCTCAACCTCGAGTCTCCAGAAGGCGACATCCTCAATCTTTATGTCGCTTACCTTGTCTATCAAAAAGACGGTGGCTCCTGGCACTCACCGCAACAATGTCTTCCTGGCGGCGGGTGGCGCATCACGCAAAACGCTATTGTCCCGACCTCAGGCGAGGGCGTTCCGAACTATCACTACAATCGGATGATTATCAAAAACGGCGATGACCGCTTCCTGGTGCATTATTACTACGACCAGCGTGGGCGCCGGATTGCCAATGAGTTCATGATGAAGTTCGCCCTGGTTTGGGACGTTTTGACCCAGCGTCGTTCGGATGGCGCGATGATCCGCTTGATGACCCCCATCCTGGCCGAAGACGGTATTGAAGGTGCGGAAGAGCGTATGCGTCGCTTCCAGCGTCAAATCGAAGAGATGACGCCGCCTTATATTCCTGCGTAAGAGTTCTTGTTGATCTCTCTTTCGAGAGAGTTAGCTTTCCTTCTCTCCCCGCATCGAAGATGTGGACCTCTCCCAAAGGAGAGGTTTTGGGAGGTGTGCTTATTCGGCAGCCATGTAAGGCAAGGCCACCTGGCCGGGTCCGCGGCGGTAGTTGGTGATCTTTTCTTCGATTTCGTGACGGAAATGCTGGATCAGGCCTTGGACTGGCCAGGCCGCCGCATCACCGAGGGCGCAGATGGTGTGCCCCTCAATCTGTCCTGCCACGTCGAGCAGCTTGTCGATCTCATGCATCTCTGCATCGCCGTCGGCCATGCGGTTCAGGACCCGCCACATCCACCCGGTGCCCTCCCGGCACGGTGTACACTGACCACAGCTTTCATGCTTATAGAAATACGAGATGCGGGCGATGGCGCGGACTATGTCGGTGGATTTGTCCATGACGATTACCGCCGCCGTGCCGAGGCCCGACTGATGCTCCCGCAGGGCATCGAAATCCATCAGCACATCATCGCAAATATCCTTGGGAAGGCAGCGTACGGAGGACCCCCCAGGGATCACGGCCTTCAGATTGTCCCAGCCGCCGCGCACCCCGCCGCAATGGCGGTCGATCAGGGTTTTCAGCGGGATCGACATCTCTTCTTCGACATTACACGGCTTATTCACATGGCCGGAGACACAGAACACCTTGGTGCCGTGATTGTTCTCGCGACCGAAGCTTTTGAACCAATCCGCACCGCGACGGATGATCGTCGGGACCACTGCGATGGATTCGACGTTGTTCACCGTGGTCGGACAGCCATAAAGGCCAGCGCCCGCGGGGAAGGGGGGCTTCAGCCGCGGCTGGCCCTTTTTACCTTCAAGGCTTTCAAGCAGCGCCGTTTCTTCGCCGCAGATATAAGCGCCCGCGCCGTGGTGGACATAAAGGTCAAAATCCCAACCGTGGATGTTGTCCTTGCCAATCAGCTTGGCTTCGTAGGCTTCGTTGATGGCCTTCTGGAGCTGCTCGCGCTCAAAAATATATTCGCCGCGGATGTAGATGTAGCAGGCATGCGCTTTCATGGCGAAGCTGGCGATCAGGCATCCTTCGATCAGAAGGTGCGGGTCGTGGCGCATGATCTCGCGATCTTTGCAGGTGCCAGGCTCGGACTCGTCGGCATTGACGACCAAATAATGCGGCCGATCACCAACCTCTTTGGGCATGAACGACCATTTGAGCCCCGTCGGGAACCCTGCGCCGCCACGACCGCGCAGGCCCGAGGCTTTGGTCTGTTCGATGACCCAGTCTTGGCCTTGATCCAGGATCATCTTGGTCCCGTTCCAGGCGCCGCGCTGTTTGGCGCCCTCAAGGAAAGGGTCCTGGAGGCCGTAGAGGTTTTGAAAAATGCGGTCTTTGTCTTGAAGCATGGTCTCACGGAGGGTCAGAAAGCGTGATGTGAGCTACGGCGCTCGGCCCCGCGAAGCAAGATGTCCGTTCGGCGCAGGGGGCGCTATTGGCGTCCCGGCGCGGAAGACGTTAGGCGGGCGGTGTCAGCGGGAGATCTTCCATGAAACATTTTTTCCTATCGGCCAGCGCCGCGCTTTTGCTCGTGGCTTGCGGGGAGGCGGACGAGGCCAAAGCCGCGCGCAACCAAAACGACCGCACGACGCAGCTTGAACCCGTTGCCCTCGATACCTCGGGCTATGCCACCGCGGCGGAATTCCTGCGCTGTTTCGAAGGCCGCGCGGCCATGGTCAGTGCCCATCGCGGCGGCCCTGCGCCAGGGTTTCCTGAAAACGCCATCGAGACCTTCGAGAACACCCTCAGCAACCTGACGGGTTTGTTGGAAGTGGATGTGCGCGAGACCGAAGATGGCGTTCTCATCTTGATGCATGACGACACCGTTGATCGGACCACCAATGGCTTTGGCGATGTGGCGCGCATGACGCTCGATCAAATCAAGGCCCTGCGCCTTGTCGATGAGAAGGGCGATGTCACCGATTTTCAGGTCCCGACCCTCGACGAAGCCTTGGAGGCTATGCGTGGGCGGACGATTATGCAGCTCGATGTCAAGCGCGGCGTGGGCCTGCGCCAGGTGGTGCGCGCGGTGGAGAATGCCGATGCTGAAAGTTTCGCGGCGCTCATCACCTACACCGAAGGCGGCGCGCTCGCCGTCTCGCGGGAGTCGGATCGGGTGAGCTTTGTTGCCACCATCGACAGTGAAGCGGAGCTTGATCGTTTGACCGAAGGCGGGCTGTCCGAGGACCGCATGATCGCCTGGACAGGGCTTATCGATGAGCCGGACGCTGATCTTTATGCGTTTCTCGGTGAACGAGACATTCCCACCTCAGGCGGCGCGATCGGCATCATCGATCGAAAAGCGTCCCAGGGCGAAAAAGACCTTTATTGGGATTTGGAGCAAGCCGGCCTCGATATCGTGGCGACGGATCTGCCCGTCTCGGCAGGGTTTGAAATGGGTCTCGGCGATGTGGCTGTGGCCTATGAGGCGTGTCGCCGTTCGTAAACTCAGCAATAAAGATCATCGGCCCAGTCGATAACAGGACGCTAGAACGGTCAGTCTCATTGATGTAACCTTCCACAAAAACACTTTGAGAGGGAGGTGCTGATCATGGAGAGAACGCTGCATGCTGAAAGCCAGGCCAATATTCCCGTTCGTGCGCCCAGGCGGTGGCTTTTTCTTTTGAGTTTGCCCCATGGGCTTGTTCCATTTGGGAGCGTGCTTGTCTTTTTCGCAATGGGCGGCGCGCTTTGGACATTGTTTATCCCGTTTCTTTGGGTGTTCGTCGTGGTGCCTGCGCTTGATCTCTTGATCGGTGAGGACGTCACCAGTCCTCCAGAGACGGATTATGATGCTTTGCAAGCGGATCGTTTCTACACCCATCTGATCTTCGCAACGCTACCGACCTATGTCATCAGTTTCCTTGCAGCGATGTTCGTTCTTGCAACCCAAGATATCCCGCTGTGGACGGCGCTGCCGTTTCTTTATGCTGTGGGCATTGCTTCGGGGCAGTCGATCACCCTGGCCCATGAATTGGGGCACCGCACCAACACGCTCGACCGCAATGTGGCGAAGCTATCCTTGGCCCTCGTCGGTATGGGGCATTTCTGTATCGAACATAATCGCGGTCATCATGTGCGTGTGGCAACGCCAGAGGATTGCTCCTCCGCGCGGATGAACGAGACCGTCTACGGATTTGCTTATC
>JBCCTG010000155.1:0-3890 GCA_039198735.1 Pseudomonadota bacterium
CAACCTCGGACCCGCAGACCTTGGATGCACGGCGCCCCTGCCCATCCGCCGCAGCCAGATGCGCCGAGGGCGGAAGCGACGAGGCCGCCTGCAAAAGCATGTCGGAATAAAGATCGTCCATCACACCGTAAGATAGCGCCTCATCATGCTTTTCGCCAGGTGGCGCCGTCGGGGCTATCCTCGATGACAACGCCTTCGCTGGTGAGCTGATCGCGGATGGCGTCAGCACGGGCAAAGTCTCTTGCCTTGCGCGCCTCCGCCCGTTCGATAAGCAACGCATCGTAGCGGGCCGCGTCGTCGGCGCTTTCGCCGCCCTGGAACCAGGCCTCTTCGCTCTCTTTCAACAGGCCCAAAAGCTGCCCGCCTGCGCGCAAAGACGAGGCTGCCTCGGCGCTTCCCCCTTGCGCCGCATCGCGCAATTCATGGAGTGCCGCGATTGCCGCCGGGGTGTTGAGATCATCGCCCAGCGCCGCCGCCACGCTATCGGGCACTGCGCCAGGTTCAGCATCGCCAGCAGCGCGGTAGAACTTGTCGAGCTGCGTTTTCGACGAAGCCAGAAGATCGTCCGACCATTCGAGCGGCTGGCGATATTGCGCCGAAAGAAGCGCCATACGCAGAACCTCGCCCTGCCAGTCGGCGAGCAGCTCTTGGGGTGTCACGATATTGCCCAGCGACTTCGACATTTTCTCCGCGCCCATGCGCAGCATGCCGTTGTGCATCCAGGTGCGGGCCAGGGGCACACCGCCCAGATCCTTAGCGCAGCAGCTTTGCGCGATCTCGTTCTCATGGTGGGGAAAGCGTAGGTCCTGACCGCCAAGGTGCAGATCGATCGGTGCGCCAAGGGCCGCCTCGATCATCGCTGAACACTCGATATGCCAACCAGGGCGCCCCTGGCCGGTTAGCCCCCAATCGGCGGGCCCATCCCAGCCGGGCATGCCCTCATCAGAGGGCTTCCACAGCACAAAATCCGCAGGATCGCGCTTGTAAGGGGCCACCTCCACCCGCGCACCTGCAACAATCGCATCACGATCAAGGCGGCTCAGCCCGCCATAGGCATCGAACGCCTTGGTATCGAACAGCACATGCCCTTCCGCCGCATAGGCGAAGCCTTTGGTCAAAAGTGTGCTGATGAGGGCCTGCATGGCGTCGATATTCTCGGTGGCCTTGGGCTCAAGATCAGGCGGCAGGCAGCCAAGCGCTGCCAGATCAGCGTGGTAAGCCTTGGTCGCCCGCGCCGTCACGATATCGATCGCCACCCCCTCTTCGGCGGCGGTTTTGATGATTTTGTCGTCGATATCGGTGAGATTGCGGGCATAGATGACCGATTGGTCACCATAGGCGTGGCGCAGCAAACGCACCACTTGATCGGCCACCACACCGGCGCGCGCATTGCCTATGTGCGGCGCAGCATAAACCGTGGGACCACAGCAATAAACGGTGACGCGTGAGGGGTCGCCGGGGGTGAAAGCGCGCTTTTCACCTTGATACGTATCAGTGAAGGAAAGTGTCGTGGTCATCAATGCCTCATGCCGCTCTGGCCAGCAGCGCGCAATCCTTACGCTTAAATGTTGGCATTGGAGAGAAGAGTGACCATCTATCTCATCGGACAATGTGATATCATGGATTAAACAGCATTGTTATTTTAGGGTGCAAATGGGACACCTGTTACCGATAGGACAGACCTTATGAGCGTCATTGCCTACGACGACATCGCGACAACAGAAACAAACTCAGAGACTCCCGTCTCCTCAACCCCCACCCGCGCGGAGGCCGAAGCAGCCGTGCGCACCCTCATACGATGGGCCGGAGATGATCCCACCCGTGAAGGCCTTGTGGATACGCCCAAGCGTGTAGCCAAGGCTTATGAAGAGTGGTTTTCTGGCTACAAAGAAGACCCAGAGGCTCTTCTTGCGCGTGTGTTCGAAGAAGTGGAAGGTTACGATGACATCGTCCTTCTTAAAGACATCCGTGTGGAAAGCACTTGTGAACACCACATAGCACCGATTATCGGTACGGCGCACATCGCCTACATGCCTGATAAGCGTGTGGTTGGTATCTCCAAGCTTGCCCGCTTGGTTGATGCCTACGCCAAACGACTGCAGGTCCAAGAGACAATGACGGCGCAAATTGCCGAAACCTTACAAAAAGTCTTGGCGCCTAAAGGTGTGGCCGTGATGATTGATGCTGAGCATCAATGTATGTCCACGCGCGGCGTGCACAAATATGGTGTTGGAACCATCACCACACGTTTTACAGGGGTCTTCAAAGATGACCCTGCGCTGGAAACACGTTTCCTGCGTCTGATCGGACGCTGAGTCTTGACCATCGAAGAGACAAAAGAGTTTCGTCCGCGTTTTGGCGCGGATGGTCTTTTGCCCGTGGTGACCGTCGATCACGAAACAGCCAGTGTGCTGATGGTCGCTTATGCCAACCGTGAAGCCGTGGATCAAACCCTGGCAACGGGTGATGCGCATTATTGGTCACGCTCCCGCCAGGAGCTGTGGCGGAAAGGTGCAACCTCGGGCCATGAACAGAAAATCGTCCGTGTCTTGACCGATTGCGATCAAGACACGTTGATTTACGAGGTCGAACAAAAAGGCCCCGCCTGCCACACGGGCAGACCGAGCTGTTTCTACCGTGAGGTGACGGGGCCAAATGCTGCTGACGCATCGCTGACCCTGACGCCCTCCAACGGTTAGAGCGTTTTCAGCCAAAGTGGAGCCGGTTTGGCGGTTCGAAAACGCGACCGGTACAGAATCGAGAGCTGTTTCAGTGGCTCGAAGATCACTGAAACAGCTCTAGCTCTCATCCCCATCGACAAAGTGCGCAGGGTTGTCCTGGGCATAGCTACGGATCAGTTTTTTGTCCGTCTTCCCCGTTGTCCCGCGAGGCAATGGGGTGGGCGACTGCCAGAACCGCGTGGGAACCTTGAACCCTGCAAGATGCTCAGCCGCATGAGCTTTCAGCGATGCAAGGTCGAGCCCTTCTCGTCCGTAGACAGCCGCACCGACAATCTCGCCAAGCCTTTTGTGCTGGACACCGAAGACAGCGACTTCATCCACGCCGTCAAAACCATGAAGCACATTTTCCACCTCAAGGCTGGAAATGTTCTCGCCGCCGCGGATGATCAGGTCTTTCAAACGATCCGAAATGGTCACAAAGCCGTCTTTATCGACCGTCCCAACATCACCCGTACGGAACCAACCGCCTGGGAAAAAGGCTTTTTTCGTAGCTTCCGGGTTATCGAGATAACCGCGCATGACCGCCGGGCTTTTGATGCAGATCTCACCGATGTCATCGACACCGAGTTTCTGACCATCCTCTGTAAACGTTGCAATATCCGTGACAGGCGGTACGGCGCGGCCCGTGGAGTTTGGATTCTTCGCATAGTCAGCGAGCGTCGCGTGGGTGCCAAGCGCATTTGTCTCGGTCAAGCCGTAGCCTGACGATGCGACGACGGATGGCAGCTTCTCGTAATGAAGCGCAACCTGCGCCTCGGGCCGTTTGGCCCCGCCGGTTCCGATATCAACGAGCGTATCGAGATCGCCGGGTTCAGCCTCGACGATGAGGTCATAGGCCATGGTCGGCACGCCAAGAAAGTTCGTGACTTTCTCCTGCTTGATGAGCTTGGCGGCTTGTTTTCCATCCCAGCGATAATTGAAGACGATTTTCCGCCCACTGAGGTAACTCAAGAGAAAAATAGAGTGAAGCCCTGTGACGTGAAACAGGGGCAAACTCAGAAGGATCGCTGGGTGGTCGGGTTTGATTGTCACATCGGGGCGCAAACGCTGGATCACTTCGAGGAGAAAAGCCCAGGACAACACAGCATTGATCACGCTGCGGTGGGTGAGCTCGGCCCCCTTCGGGCGCCACGTCAGGTTCGACGGGGC
>JBCCTG010000156.1:0-3850 GCA_039198735.1 Pseudomonadota bacterium
GCGGCAAGGCTTCCGGTCCTGAGGCGGCCTGGGCCGGCGGTGATGCTGAAATCATCGCGGCGGAAAGCCTTGTTCAGCTTGCGAACCATTTCAAGGGCAGCCAGGTTCTCTCCGCGCCCCAGCCTGGTCCGATGACCAGCGGCGAAGCTGTGCCCGATTTGGCCGATGTGAAAGGTCAGGAAACCGCGCGCCGGGCTTTGGAAGTGGCAGCGGCTGGCGGTCATAATCTTGTGATGATCGGCCCGCCAGGATCGGGGAAAAGCATGCTGGCCGCGCGCCTCCCCGGCCTTCTTCCGCCTTTGACGCCGGAGGAAATGCTTGAAGTGTCGATGGTGCAATCCGTTGCTGGGCTGATCGAAAACGGCGCGCTTACCCGCACGAGGCCCTTCCGTGCGCCGCATCACTCGGCATCCATGGCCGCGATGGTCGGCGGCGGCATGCGCGCCAAACCCGGCGAAGCATCGCTGGCCCATCGCGGTGTTCTTTTCCTCGACGAGTTGCCGGAGTTTTCCGCGCAGGTTCTCGATAGCCTGCGGCAGCCGCTGGAAACCGGGGATATCCTTATCGCCCGCGCCAATGCCCATGTGCGCTATCCCGCACGGTTCCAACTTGTGGCCGCGATGAACCCCTGCCGCTGCGGTTCAACTTGCGTCCGCGGGGCGTCCTGTGCACCCAAATATCAAGCACGCGTTTCCGGCCCTTTCCTGGACCGCATGGACATCACCATCGAAACACCGCCGGTTTCAGCCCTCGACCTCACAACACCGGGCCAAGGCGAAGCCACATCGGTGGTCGCCGCACGGGTGGCGCAGGCCCGCGCGATCCAACAGGAACGGGGAAGCATCAATGCTCATCTGGGGGAGCAAGCCTTGGCGGATATCGCTGTGCCCGACCGGGACGGCCTCGATTTGCTGCGGCGGGCCTGTGAGAGCCTGAACCTTTCCGCCCGCGCTTACACGCGGACCTTGCGGGTGGGGCGCACCCTCGCCGATCTGGCAGGTTCCGAAGCCCTGCGCCGTGTGCACATCGCTGAAGCGATCAGTTTCCGGCGACCTGAACCTCAACCGGTTCGCGAGAGATTGAGCTGATCGCCTTACGGGACAGAAACACCTTTATGGCATTTTTGCGGCACGGTTTTTAGGGATGCGTGCGCGTGTCGAACTTGGAAATACCTTTTTCACTGACTGATTTGCCTATGCCCGCGGTGATCTTGGACCAGGCAACGCATGTGATTCTTGAGCGCAACGAGCATGCCGCGCGCATCGGTCTTTTCTCAGGCATGACGGTGAGCGAAACCGAATTACCGCCCGACTGGTCCCATGATGGTATGCACGCCATCTTGCGTCAAAGTGGCGCCCCTCTTATCGCCTGGCAAGGTGACGATGCACACAATCCTTCTCTCTTCGAACTGATCAGCTTCCCTTGCGAGAATGGAACTTGCGTCCTCTTCATGGACCGCACCGAGATCAACACAGCTTTTCGTACAGGCGCACGATCACAAGATGACACGGGAACGGATCAAACACTCCAATTTCTCGCCACGATGAGCCACGAGATGCGCACACCGCTCAACGGTATCTTGGGCATGTCGGATCTTTTGCTCGATACCGATCTTGACCTCAACCAACGCAACTTCGCACAGAACCTGCGTCAATCAGGCGTGGCTCTCCTTGATCTGATCAACGCAATTATCGATTACGCCAAACTTGACACAGGGCGTATGAAGCTCAGTTCGGAACCCTTCGATTTGGCGACGCTGGCCGAAACCGTCACGGAACTTCTCGCTACAAAAGCCTCGACCAAGGATCTTGAACTCGCCACGTTGATCCATCCCAACCTGCCAAGACGTTTGCGCGGCGACGTTTCAAAAGTCCGTCAACTGCTCATCAATCTGATTGGCAATGCCGTGAAATTCACGGAAGAAGGCGGTGTGCTGATTGCGCTCGAGGCCAAGAGCATCGAAGGCAAAACATGCCTCTTGCAGATCGACGTAATCGACACAGGTGTCGGTATTCCGCGTTCTGTCCTACCCAATATCTTTGAAGCTTACGCGCGCGCTGAAACCATGGAACGGCGCTCCGTCGAAGGCACGGGCTTGGGCTTAGCGATTGTCAAACAGCTTACGGATAAAATGGATGGCACCATTGAGGTGCAAAGTGAAGAAGCGCGAGGAAGCACGTTCTCGCTGCGCCTTCCTTTCGAGCTCGAGGAAGGTGCTCCCAAGGCCGAGCCCTTGCATTCCGTACACAACCGCGCCGTGGTTTTGACCGAAAACACCGTGCTGGCTCGCGTCACGAGCTTGCGCCTCCAGGCGCACGGCGTCAGCCAATTCGATATCTGCCGCAGTGCCGAAGAGGCACAGCGAACCCTCGAAGGAGGCGAGCCAGCGCTCTTCCTTTGCGATTTTCCTTTTGCCGATCAGTGCACATCACTCATCACATTGGCTGAACGGGCAATCGTACTTATTCCTGCAAGTGGGCGCGCGGCCTTTGAAACCCTTAAAGAAGACGGATTCGCTGCCTACCTGACAAAACCCATCCGACAGCGAAGTTTCTCGCGGGTTCTGTCTGGGCAAGACTTGAATGAGCCAGAAATCGACGAACCAACAACAGAGATCGCTTCTGGCCCCGAATACGGACCTTACAACATTCTCCTTGCGGAGGATAATGACATCAACGCTGTTCTCGCCCGAGCCGTCGTGGAGCGCGGAGGCCATACTTTGCAGGTGGTGGGTGATGGTGCCGCCGCGGTGGAGGCGGTGAAAATCAAAACCTATGACATTGTCCTGATGGATATGCATATGCCGAAAATGGGCGGTCTTGAGGCCGCCCGCAAAATCAGGGCGCATGAACGAACAGGGCGTATCCCCATCATCGCGCTCACCGCCAATGCTCTGCAGGAGGATCAAGAAGCCTGTTTCGCAGCGGGCATGGATGATTTTCTCAGCAAGCCCTTTGAACCCAAAGCGCTGATCGCGATGATCAACCGCTATGCCAGCGGCGAGGTCTCGTCCGGCAAGGCTGCCGCCAAATTTGCCGCCAAATGATCAAGCACCAGGCGGCCGCGAGCTGTTGCGCGAAGACGTTCTTGCTCGAGCTTGAGAAAGCCCTGATCGATCAGTGGCTCGGCGGCTCCGCACACAGCTGTTTGAGCGGACCCAAGACGCGATAAAGATAGTCCGGACATTGGCCGAAGACCACCCGCGATGGTCTCGATCAGGTGCTCCTGGTGCGTCAGGTTTTGGACGATGATCCTCTCATCTTTAGCCAGATCCGGATAACCAACCGTATGCTGCGCACCTACAGTTGCAAGACGCGCATCGGCAGGACCAAGACGACCGGCTGCACTGGGTCCGACCCCGATCCAGTCCGCTTCCTCCCAGTAAAGAGCATTATGGCGCGCCTCCTGCCCTGGCTGGGCATGGTTGGAGACCTCATAAGCGGGAAAACCGAGGGTACACATTGTTTCCTGCGTGGCTTCGTAAAAATCAGCAGCCCTATCGTCAGGCATCGGGATCAACGTGCCCCGCTCGGCTGCTTTCCCAAACGCTGTTTGCGGCTCGATGGTCAGTTGGTAGAGGGACAAATGCCCCGCGCCCATATGCGCAATGCGGCCAAGATCATGCAGCCATTGATCCAAATGTTGGTCAGGCAAGGCATAGATGAAGTCGAGGCTGACTTTCTCGAAAATATCCGTCGCCGCTTCAACAGCCAATAAAGCCTGCTCCGCATTGTGATTGCGGCCCAAGAACTGAAGCTCCGTATCACGCAAACTCTGCACACCGAGAGAAAGCCGGTTAAAACCCGCTGCATGGAGATCAAAAAACCGCGCGCGGTCGTCAGGGTTTGCC
>JBCCTG010000157.1:0-3771 GCA_039198735.1 Pseudomonadota bacterium
ATCACGCCGTTCGTCCCCTGCACGCGCCTCGATAATCAGGTCGCGTTTTATCGTGATACGCTCGGCTTCACCCTGGGTTTTCAGGCGGACAATTACGCGTACATGCGCCGCGACCAGGCGGCCATCCGTCTTGTCGAGGTCGATGCGGATATCGATCTCAGTGATCCGAAGCGAGAGCAGTCCTTCTACATCGACGTCGAGGGTCTGGACGCCTTGTACGTATCCATGAAACCCAAGCTGGACGGCTTGCCTGAGGGCCGCGTCAGAGCACCGTTCGACCAGGACTATGGTCAGCGCGAGTTTCACGTGCTCGATGAGGATGGCACGCTGATCTTCTTTGGCGAGCCGATTGCAGCCTAGCCGTGATCGCCGTCACGAAGTCCGTTCCCTAGCGGGTGTATGATAGGGCCTTTCCGAAGCCATAGGAGGCTCTCATGCCTGTCACACTTGATATTCAACAGCCGCAGCCGTTTGATCTTGTCGGATCCGACATTATGATCGCCGGTAACGCTGCCGCCTTTGAGGGAACGCTCACGATCAATGTCTCTGATGGCCATGATGAGGTTACCGGGTTTACGCAGGTCGGTGCCCTAGGACTGAGGCAGTTCCAGGGGTCGATCACGATCCCGCCTACCAACAGTTTTACGCTGAACCGTCTTTTCGTGACCTTAGCTGATGATACAGCGACCGCCGATGGCCCAAAGGTCGTTGTGCCGGTGCTGTTCGGACCCAAGATTCTTCCTGGATATGATGGCTGGCAGCCTTATACGGTCAAGGCGGGCGATACGCTGACGAGTATCGCTCAAAGCCAGTATGGAACCAGCGATTTTCAGCCCATCCTTCAGGCCAATCAGCACCTTATCAGCGACCCGAACCTGATCTTTGTGGGCCAGCAATTGCGGATCCCTCGCGCGGATTTGGCGTAGCTCAGCCAGCCATTTGCGTTCGCGCCTGACCGGGATTGGGAACCTCTACGCCCCGGGCTGAATAGTCATTGAGCTTGTTCCGTAATGTACGGATCGAGATACCCAGAATGTTTGCTGCGTGGGTTCGGTTGCCCAGGCAATGGTCTAGCGTATCCAAGATCAAATCCTGCTCGACATCGGCGACCGTGCGGCCGACCAAAGCCCGCGTGACCGCTTCTGCCGTCATGGCCGCTTTCTGGGCGGCGGCTGAAACGGTGGTGGTTTGCGCCGCGGCAAAATCTCGACCGTCGGGTAGGCTTAGCGCGTCGGGGCCAATCTCGGGGCCCGAAGCAAGCAAGACCGCCCGGTGAACCGTGTTCTCAAGTTCACGCACATTGCCTTGCCAGTGACCTGACATGAGCCGCGTTTTCGCCTCTTCAGAGACCGGACGAAGCGGGAAACCATTCGCTTTGGCGTACTTCTTCGCAAAGTGATCGGCGAGAACGAGGATGTCGCCTGGCCGTTCCCTAAGCGGCGGTAACGCCAAGTTGATGACGTTGAGGCGAAACAACAAGTCTTCACGAAACGTGCCCGCTTTGACAGCTTCAGACAGAGAACGGTTGGAGGTTGCCACAACTCTGAGATCGACCGGGACCGGCTTCGTGCCGCCGACCCGATCGATGACCCGCTCCTGGAGCGCGCGCAGGAGCTTGGCCTGCAGGCGAACATCCATCTCCGAAATTTCATCAAGCAGAAGCGTCCCTCCAGAGGCTTCCTCGAACTTTCCGATCCGGCGGGCCAACGCGCCAGTGAATGAGCCCTTCTCATGGCCGAATAGCTCGGATTCCAGAAGGTTTTCGGGGATTGCTGCGCAGTTGACGGAAACAAAGGGCATCTGTGCGCGGGTGGATTTGGCGTGGACGTACCGCGCCATCACTTCTTTGCCGGTTCCCGATTCTCCCGTGATCATGATGGAAGCGTCAGAGGGGGCAATTTGTTCGGCAAGCTTGACGACCTTCGCCATCGCTGGATCCTGAAAGACCAGGTCCAGCTCTTCGGTGGTCACGGCGGAAAGAACGGCCGCGATAAGCGCGGGGTCTGGGGGGAGCGGGATATATTCTTTGGCCCCAGCCTTTATGGCACGCACGGCTGCGTCGGCATCAGACTTAATCCCGCATGCAACGATCGGGATAGAAATCTTTTCCGCCTCGCTCGCACGGACAAAGGCTTTGATGTCCTCGCCGACATCGATCATCACCAGATCCACTGCCTGTCCAGCACGCAGAATTTCCAGGGCGGTGGCGAGATCATCCGCGTGCATGACCTTTGCGCCGCGTTCCATCGCCATCCGCGTGGCCGAGGCCATTTGACCGCCGAGATTTCCCAGGATGAGTAGCTTCATTGGTCTGACTGCCCTTCTTATCTATTTGTCGCTCTTGATGATTTCGGTCATCGTGACGCCGAGCTTATCCTCGACGAGCACGACCTCGCCGCGAGCGACCAATCGTTCATTAACAAAAATGTCGATGGCTTCCCCAACCCGCCGGTCTAGCTCGATGACGGTGCCGGGGTTGACCTTCAAAAGATCTGAAACCTGCATGTTCGACCGTCCCAGGATTGCCGAGACGCGTACAGGCACATCGAACACCGCCTCAAGGTCACTGGCATCCTTGGGCCCTGATAGCCCGCCCTCGTCTTCGGTGTCGGTTTCAGGCGCTTCGAGCTGATCGAGCGTCAGATCTTGCGTGCCTTCGGAGGCGTCGGTTTCGTCATTCATGCGGTCACCTCATCGGTGGGTTTGAGGGTTTCGGGCGCGGCCTCGTCGGTGATCGCGTCACCCTTGGATACGGACGTTGGCGGCACGTCTTGTTGGGATGGCTCGGCGGGTGGCGGCCCCAAATAATTTTCGATCAGCTGGTCGACGCTTGCCTCGATTTCCGATTGGCGCCGGGAAACTCCACCATCTGCCCATTCGACGCGTGCATCCCCTGGTGCAAACTCAGGATCCGCCATGAAGACAAGCCGGCCCTCAAAGCCTTGCTTTTCTGCAATGGCTTCAAGGCGCTCCCGAACCTCATCCAGGTGGGCTTCGTGCATGCGGATCACCAAGTGGGAGGTGTCAAGAAGAGGACTTAGCGCTTGATGAAAGAGATCTTCGACTTCCCCGATCGGCTCGCGCTCCATGAGACGCCCCGATAGCTTCTTTGCCGTGCTGATCGCCACGCGAATCGCACGGTGCTCTCGTTCACGGATTTCAGTGTCGAGCGTATTGAGCAGCGTTGTGGTCACTCCGGTAAGCCGCTGTGTCTCTTCGGAAAGGGCCATCGCCCCCTCGTCAATGGCTTGCTTGTGACCTTCAGCGTGTGCTTCCTGGCGCACCTTGCGCTCCAGCGCCGCCATCAAGGCTTCATGCTCATAAAGGCTGATTGTCGGTTCGGCCTCTTCCTCCTGAACGGTGCGGAGCTCGGCATCAAAATCCAAGTCGAAAAGGTATCTGGTGGCGGCGGTCATCAGTAAACCACCTCGTCGTCGCCAGAGTTTTTGGAGATGATCATCTCGCCCTTGGCCGCTAGGTCTTTGGAAAGATTGACCAGCGACATCTGCGCCTCATCGACGTCACGCAAGCGAACAGGACCCAGGATTTCCATTTCCTCGCGGATGTTCTGCGCCTGCCGGGTCGACATATTGGACAAGAAGAACTCGCGCAGTGTTTCGTTGGAGCCCTTGAGCGCGACGGGGAGTTTTGATGTGTCGGCGTTGCGCAAAAGGACCTGGATGGAACTTGCATCCACCTTGCCCAAATCCTCGAAGGTGAACATCAGCGCTTTGATCTTCTCCGCAGACTCCCGATTGTCCTCTTCCAAAG
>JBCCTG010000158.1:0-3769 GCA_039198735.1 Pseudomonadota bacterium
CGCTTAAGAGCACCTCTTGCAGGAGGCTATTGGCCGCCATGTCCGCCTCGCTGACAGGGCTGCGGTCGTCTTTCTCCCACACATCAAGGCCGACTTTGCGGAAGAGGGGCATGATCACATCCCCCGCAGCGCGCGCAGCCTTGATCAGCGCATCACGCTCATCCGTATAAGAAGGAAGCGTACGATCAGTCTCCGGCAATGGTCATCGTTTCGATACGGATGGTCGGCGCGTTCATCGATCCGCGGCGGATGAGATCGGAGCCAACCTCCATCGTCTTCCACATCTCAAGAAGGTTGCCCGCGATGGTGATCTCCGACACCGGGTAAGCGACCTCACCGTTCTCGATAGCGTAGCCAGCACACCCAACAGAGAAATCGCCGGTGTTGCCATTGATCTGGGGGCCGAACATATCGGTGACGAGGAGGCCTTGCCCCGCTTCCTTGATCAGCTCGTCAGGGCTTTTCTCGCCGGGAAGCAGATCAAGGTTCGATGGCCCCGATGAGGGCGAGCCGCCGGTGCCGCGGCGGGCGCGACCATTGGTGTCTAGACCCAATTGCTTGGCCTGAGCGGTGTTGAGGTACCAGGTGGTGAGAACACCATCAGCAATCAGATCAAAAGCTTCACAAACCACACCCTCGCCGTCAAAGGGTTTCGAGGCAAAACCGCGGGGCCTCAAGGGGTCATCACGCACGGTGATGCCCTTGGGAAGGATTGGCTCCCCCAGTTTGTCGAGAAGAAAACTCGTTTTCCGCGCAATCGAGGCACCATTGGCCGCGCCTGCGAGGGGTGAGAGGATCGATGATGCCAGGCGCTGCTCAAAGATCACCGGGGCGTGTTGGCTCGCCATCTTGCGGGGGTTCAAACGCTTCACGGTGCGCTCGCCAGCAGTCCTGCCAATCTCTTCCGCATGGCGAAGATCGACAAGATGCACGGCGGAGGCGCTGTCATAGTCTCGCTCCATCCCCGTGCCTTCACCGGCAAGTACCGAAACACCCGTGGAGTGGGAGCCGCCATATTTGCGGCCCGAAAAGCCATGGGAGGTGGCAAAAAAGCTCTCGCCCGAGCCCACCGATGCCCCTGCGCCGCCTGAATTCGTGACACCGCCAACAGCGCGTGCGGCATCTTCGCAAAGCTTGGCCCGCTCGATCAATTCCTCCGTTGACGGCTCAACACCGTCGGACTGATCAAGATCGGCGAAAGGCGCTTGCGCCAGTTTATCGGCAGATGCGAGGCCTGCATAAGGATCACTTGGCGCAAGCCGTGCCATGGCAACGGCCCGTTCGACCAGTTCGTCCAACGTGCCTTCGCGAAAATCCGTTGATGATACAGTGGCTTGCTGATCGCCAACGAAAACGCGCAAGCCCAAATCTTGGTTCTCCGACCGCTCCACCTCTTCGGTGTCGCCAAGGCGCACGGTCACCGAGGAGGAGAGGGACTTATAAAGAAGCGCATCGGCGGCGTCAGCACCGGCAGCTTTGGCGCGAGAGAGAAGGCTATCGAGAATCGAGAGGGGATCTTGGGACATAAAAGAGGCTTAAGGACGCCCCCTCCTTATGACAAGTTGACGAATGCTGCATGTGCGGGCACGTGTTCTAAGTGGCGTATGAGTCACGCTTCATTGAGGGAGACGCTGCACCCAACAGGTGCAGGGCCGAAGGCGCAACCACCCCGGAAACGCTCAGGCAAAAGGACCGCGATGAAGCCCTAAAGGCTGGAAAAGGGTCGTTAGACCCTGCCGACGGAGCAAGCAGGAAAGACACCTGCCCAATCTCTCAGGCACGACCCTTCGAGTGGAAATTCGAAGGGCCTGACGACAGCCGGGGCCCTGAGGTTCTGAAAACCTCGCTAAAGGAGCCTGACCACGTGACCGAATCGCTGAAATCCTTGCCGCTTGATGCCCTGCACCGTGAGCTGGGCGGGAAAATGGTGCCCTTCGCAGGCTATCAGATGCCCGTGCAATACCCTTTGGGGGTAAAGGCTGAACACCTTTGGACCCGTGAGAAAGCCGGTCTCTTCGATGTGAGCCATATGGGTCAGGCTGTGCTGTCGGTCGAAAGCGGCAGCCATGAGGATGTGGCTGGGTTGATCGAGGAATTGGTGCCCGGCGAGATCAAAAAGCTCGGCAAAGGTCGTATCCGCTATTCCGTGCTTTTGAACAATGATGGCGGGATTCTCGACGATCTGATGATTGCGCGCTTCCCCGCTGAGACCGACCGCGAAGGCGCGCTTTTCCTGGTAGTCAACGCGGCGGTGAAAGATCAGGATTACGCTTATCTTGAAGACAAGCTTGGCGGGCGGGCAAAGCTTGAGGTGTTGGACCGCAGCCTGTTGGCGATCCAAGGTCCTGCCGCAGCTGATGTGATAGCGGGCTACGATCTCAATGCGGCACAGATGCCTTTTATGTCCACCAAGGCGTCCAGCATCGACGGCATCCCTGTCACCTTGAGCCGTTGCGGTTATACAGGTGAAGACGGGTACGAACTTTCTGTGGCCAATGACGATGCCGATCGGCTGGCGCGACTTCTTTTGAGCCATGACGCGGTGGAAGCCATCGGGCTCGGTGCACGAGATAGCTTGCGGCTTGAAGCTGGTCTCTGCCTTTACGGACACGATATGACGCACCAAGACAATCCGATTGCGGCCAATCTGACATTTACTATTGGCAAACGCCGCCGGATGGAAGGCGGATTTCTTGGCGCCGAGACCATCCTCAGCGAGCTTGAAAGCGGTACGGAGACAATTCGTGTTGGCATTAAACCCGCAGGACGCGCACCGGCACGCGAGGGCGCCGAGATCAAAACATCGGACGGCGAACCGATCGGCAAGGTGACCTCAGGCGGATTTGGACCGTCCGTGGGCGGTCCTATCGCCATGGGTTACGTCACATCCGATCACGCGCAGAACGGCACCGACATCATGCTCGACATCCGGGGCAAACTGCACCCGGCGGTCGTCGCACCGCTCCCTTTTGTTGAATCCCGCTACTATCGAGGGCCAAAATCATGACCACGAAATTTACTGAAGATCACGAATGGGTTCGCCTTGAAGGCGATCACGCTGTTGTTGGTATTACGACGCATGCTGCGCAGCAGCTCGGCGATGTTGTCTTTGTCGAGCTTCCCGAAGTGGGAAAGAGCTTCAGCAAAGGCGACGACATGGCCGTGGTCGAAAGCGTCAAGGCCGCATCCGACGTCTACGCACCGGTTTCCGGCGAAATCGTCGAGGTCAACAGTGCTCTTGTCGAAGGCCCTGAAGGTGTCAACGAAGGCCCGGAAGCGAGTGGTTGGTTCGTCAAGATGAAGCTTTCCAACACCGGTGAGCTCGATCAGCTTATGGATGAAGCGGCGTATAAAGAGCATGCGGCCAACGCCTAGACCTGAGGGTTGGTCTTGCATTTGGCTTTGCCCCGGTGCGTTCAAAACGAAAAGAGACAAGGAGAAGCGGCATGCGCTACCTTCCGCTAACGAATTATAATCGCGAACAGATGCGCCAAGTGGTTGGCGTTAATGATATTGACGAGCTTTTTTCAGATGTCCCAAAAGATGCGCTGAACCCAAAACTTGATCTTCCCAATCATAAAAGTGAATTTGAGGTCGAGCGTCACCTGGCGCATTTGTCGAGTCAGAACCATGTGGCAGGCCACGGGCCATTTTTCGCTGGCGCAGGGGCTTACCGTCATCATGTTCCGGCAACGGTCGACCACATCATTCAGCGGTCGGAATTCTTAACGGCGTACACGCCTTATCAACCCGAAATCGCGCAAGGCAC
>JBCCTG010000159.1:0-3727 GCA_039198735.1 Pseudomonadota bacterium
CTGCGCCAGCCCCTACACGCTCTCCAATTTATCAAAAAAAGGGCAGCCTTTGGGCCGCCCTTGCCTGATCTTTACGACCAATACGGAGAGATACCATAATGCGTATGCACGCGCTCACCGAAACTTCGGTCAGCGAGAACAGCATCATCAATGCTGTCCATAGTTGGAGCATTTTCAAGCGTTTCTTTTGCTATGTTCACAATATAACCGTCATGCTGATGGTTATATTCAATGGCATTCCAGGGAAGGGGGTGGTGCTTCTCTCCCATACCAAGAAACCCGCCAAAACTCATCACAGCGTAAGCCACTTTGCCCGTGCTTTTGTCGAGGACAACGTCTTCAATCATTCCCAGCTTATCACCCTCGCCGTTGTAAACGGGCGTGCCTTCGACTTTGTCAGCGCAGATCAAGCTTGCCGTTTCGCGATCAAGTTGTGCCATAATTTATCTCCTTTCGTTGCGTTCCCCTTGCTCACTCTACGTGCAGGTTCAGACAGCGGTTCCTGAGACATTCGTTCTTTCATCAGCACTTAGGCTCGTGCGGTCCTTACTGAGCGATCGGTTGTTTGCGCGGAAGACCTTATTGGCCTCGGTCGTTGGCGTGGCATTTATGACGAGAATTTCTTATCCGCAGCCCTGAATTCCGCACCGTTGTTAACGACCTGATAACCCTAGTGACCGATCCTTTAATCCATGCTTTGCCAACCTTAAGGATAGGTTTCCCATGCCGCTCAATCTTTCCGTGCCCACCTCGGCCGAACTGAAGCCGAAAATCGTGGTGATTGGTGTTGGTGGTGCCGGCGGCAATGCTGTGAATAATATGATCGAAAGCGAGCTTGATGGTGTGACGTTTGTTTGCGCCAACACGGATGCTCAAGCGGTGGGGCTTTCCAAGGCTGAAACGAAGATTCAACTGGGCACTGGCGTTACCCAGGGCCTCGGTGCAGGCTCGCGCCCGCAGATTGGCGAGGCCGCGGCGGAAGAGAGCCTCGATGAGGTCATGACCGCGCTTGATGGTGCCAACATGCTGTTCATCACCGCCGGTATGGGCGGCGGTACGGGAACAGGTGCGGCGCCGGTGATTGCTAAAGCCGCACGTGACCTTGGTATACTGACCGTCGGTGTGGTGACGAAACCCTTTGCCTTTGAAGGTCAGCGTCGGATGCGAATCGCTGATGAAGGGATTGAGGAACTCTCCCGGCACGTCGACACGTTGCTCATTATTCCCAACCAGAATCTTTTCCGGCTCGCCGATGAGAACACGACGTTTGCTGATGCTTTTGCTATGGCGGACGCTGTTCTTTACTCCGGTGTGCGCGGCATTACGGACCTGATGATCGTCCCTGGTCACATCAATCTCGACTTTGCCGATGTCCGTACGGTGATGAGTGAGATGGGCAAGGCCATGATGGGCACCGGCGAGTGCAACGGCGACACCCGTGCCTCGGAAGCCGCGGCGAAGGCCATTTCGAACCCGCTTCTCGATGAGATGTCGTTGAAAGGTGCCAAGGGTGTCCTGATCAACATCACCGGCGGCCTCGATATGAAGCTTTTCGAGGTGGATGAGGCGGCCAATGCCATCCGCTCTGAAGTTGATCCTGAGGCGAATATTATTGTCGGCTCGACCTTCGATCAGTCCTTGGAAGGCACCATCCGTGTGTCCGTCGTCGCCACGGGCATCGATGGGGCCGAAGACCGCGTGCTGCAGATCACCAATCCCGAAGCTGTGAAGCCGCAAGCCGCCCCAAGTGTGCCGCCCGTGGCTGCGCAAGCACCCAAAGCAGCCCCTGCTGCACCGGTACCCGCAGCCGTTGCAGCCTCGGCTGAGGCCAATCCCGTGGGCGATGTGCATGAGCGCATTCGCCGGATGCTGACGGAAGATCCTTCACCGGTGCGCGAGGAAATTCGCGCCCAAGGCCAGAACCGCCACAACCCTTTCCGCGGCAAGCCTGTCTCCACGTTGGAGACCGCCATGGGTCTTCTGCGCGAGACTTTCAAAGGTCAAAAGCCAGGCGAAACCCAGCATCGTGCGCCCACGGCGAAGCCTCTGACCGACGATGATGACGACGTCGAAGTCCCAGCGTTCCTGCGTCGCCAGAACTAAACGGGCCAAGCGGGTGGTCGTCGCCCTGCGTTGCCGCTAATCCCGTCTCATGACAGACAAAGCCAAACGCTTGGCGGCCGCAGCCGCGCTTGAGCTGGTCGAGGACGGGATGACCCTGGGCCTTGGCACCGGTTCCACCGCCAATTTTTTCCTAGAAGGCTTGGGCGAGAAAATTCGCGCCGGGATGACTGTGCGCGGTGTCCCCACCTCGAAGGCCAGCGAAGCGCTCGCCTTGAAACATGGTGTTGAGATCATCACCCCAGATGAAACCACGGTGATCGATCTCGACATTGACGGTGCCGATGAGATCACCCCCGACGGCGCCATCATCAAAGGCGGCGGCGGCGCGCTCCTACGGGAGAAGATCGTGGCGGCTGCCTCCAAAAGCTTCGTGGTCATCGCCGATGCTTCGAAGCGGGTGGAGACGCTGGGCCGTTTCCCTCTCCCCGTGGAGGTCGAACCTTTCGCGTTTTCGCTCACCATCACAGCTATTCGCGCGGTGCTGAGGGAGCAGGGTTTGAGCGCGGCTGGCTTGACGCTTCGGACACCGCAAGGAGGGAGCGGCGCGTTTCTCACCGATGGCGGCAATTACGTGGTGGATCTCGCGCTGGAGCGGATCACCGATCCCGAACCGTTGGATCAGGCGCTGACCCTGCTTCCCGGTGTGGTCACCACGGGTCTTTTTCTCGGGCTTAACCCGCAAGCATTGCTTGCCAATGATCAGGGGATTGTTGCTACATAACTGTCTTGCCAGGGCGGCACGCTTGAAGTCCGCGCCCATAAGTTCCAACTCCTGACACCGTTGTTTGTTCGAGAGGCCCCATTATGGCTTACGACTATGATTTGTTTGTGATCGGTGCAGGCTCCGGCGGGGTGCGTGCTGCGCGTCTGGCTGCCCAGGCCGGTTTTAAAGTGGCCTCCGCCGAAGAGGACCTGCCCGGCGGCACGTGCGTGGTGCGCGGCTGTGTGCCGAAGAAATTCTTCGTTTTTGCCTCGGAATTTGGCCACGCCATGGATGACGCCAAGGGCTATGGCTGGTCTTTTCCTGAGCCGCCCGTGCATAGCTGGCAGGCGCTTCGTGACAATGTGCAGAATGAGGTGGGGCGCCTCTCGGAAATCTATACGAGCATTCTTGAGAAAAACGATATTAAAGTCTTCCGTACACGCGCAACCCTGAAAGATGCGCACACGGTGGAGCTTGTCGGTGAAAACCGTACAGTGACGGCAGAGAAAATTCTCATCGCCACAGGCGGGCGCGCCATCCGCGATGACAGCATTCCGGGTGCGGAGCACGGTATCGTTTCCGATGATGCATTTTTGTTGCCCGAACTGCCCCAGCGCGCTGTCATTGCTGGCGGCGTGTATATTGCGCTAGAGTTCGCTTATATTCTCGCGGGTCTCGGTGTTGATGTCACCCTTGTTTACCGAGGTGAGCGTGTACTGAGCGGTTTTGATGGTGATCTTGCAGCTTATGTCGAAAGCAATTTTGAACGCGCTGGGATCACTTATATCAACAACACGGTTTTCAAAGAGATTGACAAGCGTGACGAGGGCACCTTCGTCCATCTCGCTAATGGTGAAACACTGTCTACGGATCTTGTCTTTTGGGCTATTGGCCGTAGAC
>JBCCTG010000160.1:0-3627 GCA_039198735.1 Pseudomonadota bacterium
GGCTTTTCAGCCTTGCGATCTTCCGTGCACCCTGGCGGTTGGTGGGCGCTGCGCTTCTCCTCTTCTCAGCAGCGGTGGGCCAGAACCAAAAGCTGCCCGATGTGATGATCAGCCGGGACTTGCGCAATGTCGGTGTGCGTCTTGATGGCAATGGCCCGGCCCTGGCGCTTTTGTCGAAGCGGCGTGATCAGTTCACGGTGGATGCCTGGCTTCGGGTCCTCGCCTCCCGGCAGGACGCGCGGGACCAAGCCCTGATCCCTCAATGCAACAAGGGCCCCTGCCAAGTGACGACCGAGGGCGGTCAGGTCCTGACGATCATCGATGAGGCATTTCACTTGCCTTCAGCTTGCCGCTCGAGCACGCTCGTCGTCATGCGCGCCCCGGCATCGACCGTAGACCATGAACAATGCCGTGCACGGCTGATCGCTCTTGATCGATCGGGTCAGCATCCAGCGATGTTTTTGCGCTGGGAGAAGGGAACGTGGTCGGAGGAAAGTGCTACGCGTTAAGTGCTGAGCTTCGCCGCGAACAGCATGTAATTGACGCTGACATCGCCGCTCACTCGCCAGCTATCGAGAAGCGGCAGATAGTTGAGCCCTTTTTCCTCCGTGATGGAAAGCCCAGCCTTGGTGAGAGCCGCTTTGGCCTCGCTGGGACGGACGAATTTGCGGGGATCATGGGTGCCGCGGGGGAGCCAGCGCAACACATACTCCGCCGCAAAAACCGCCGTGGCCGCGGCTTTCAAGGTACGGTTCAAGGTGGCAAGCGCCATCATCCCGCCAGGCTTCACAAGGTTTGCTGAGGTCTCAAGGAAGAGGTCCACATCGGCCACATGTTCCACCACCTCCAAATTGAGGACCACGTCGAAGGGCGCTTCGCCCGAGGCCAAAAGCTCTTCTGCCGTGGTGTTCCGGTAATCGATCCGCAAGCGTGATTGCTCCGCATGCACCATAGCGGTTTTGATGTTGCCTTCCGCTGCATCGATGCCCACCACATCCGCACCAAGGCGGGCCATGGGTTCCGACACCAAACCGCCGCCGCACCCAATATCCAGGAGACGGAGACCTTCAAGAGGTTTCTTTTGAAAGCGGTCACGACCGAAATGCTCGCACACGTGATCGCGGATCAGCCCCAGGCGCACAGGGTTGAATTTGTGAAGAGGCTTGAACTTGCCCAGCGGGTCCCACCACTCCGCCGCGATAGCCTCGAACTTGGCGACTTCATCGGCATCAATGGTGGTCATGGTGTCGGCCCTCGCACATCCTTGATATCATGATCACATCAAGACAATGTGCTTAAGCTTTTGATGATCACCTGCCAACGCGGCGCGGCGTCCTACATTGTGGATGATCTTGCCCGATCCCCGCAAGGAGGGTAGGGCCGGGCGATTTTGATGAGCAAGGACACACAAACCATGAGCGAGGTCGCAGGAGCGCTGCAAACCGCCCCGCGCCGGGACGATGTTTTGGTGATGAAGTTCGGCGGTACCTCTGTTGGCGATCCAGAACGGATTGAGCGCGTGGCGCGCCATGTGATGGCCGCGCGGGCTGGGGGCTGGAAAGTCTGCGTCACGGTGTCGGCCATGGCCGGGGAAACCAATCGCCTCGTTGATCTGACTGAACGTTTGGGCGGCGGCGATGTGAGCCGCGAGGCTGATTACGATGCCGTGGTGGCGAGCGGCGAGCAGGTCACAGCTGGGCTCTTGGCGCTCACTTTGAACCGTGAAGGCTGCTCGGCGCGGAGCTTTCAGGGTTGGCAAATCGGGCTTGAGACCGACAGCACCCATGGTGCTGCGAAGATCACCCATATTCCCCAATCGCCGCTGCTCGACACCCTCAATGCAGGCGATGTGGCGGTGGTGGCTGGCTTCCAGGGGCACGGTCCCGATGGACGGGTCACGACATTGGGCCGTGGCGGCTCCGATACCACGGCCGTCGCGCTTGCCGCTGCCCTGGGCGCTGCGCGCTGTGATATCTACACCGATGTCGACGGCGTCTACACCACCGATCCACGGGTTGTTGGCTCCGCGCGGCGTAGAGATATCCTCTCTTACGAAGAAATGCTGGAGATGGCTTCGGTCGGCGCGAAAGTGCTTCAGACCCGCAGCGTCGGCCTGGCCATGGCTTACAACGTTCCCGTCCGGGTGCTGAGCTCCCTGGTGGAACCAGGTGAGAGCGACGTGGGGACACTGATCACCGGAGAAGACAAAATTATGGAACAAGAAGTCGTCACCGCTGTTGTCCCATCCAACAGTGAAGCCAAAATCAGTCTTCTTGGCGTACCGGATAAACCCGGACGATCGGCGCTCATCTTTCGCTTGCTGGCCGAAGCCGATGTCAATCTCGACATGATCGTGCAGAGCCCGGCGCGGCAAAATTCTGAAGCCAACATGTCATTCACCTTGGGCGAGAAAGATCTCAGCCGCGCCATGGAATGCTTGAGCCAAGCCAAAGATGATCTTGGCTATGAAGACCTCGTGGCCGATCAAAATGTCTCCAAAGTTTCCGTCATCGGCATCGGGATGCGCAGCCATACCGGCGTTGCCGCGAAAACCTTCGAGGTGCTCGCCGAGCGCCAGATCAATATCGAAAACATTTCCACATCGGAGATCAAAATCAGTGTCCTGATTGCATCCGAGTATTCGGAGCTTGCCGTGCGTGCACTTCACGAGGCCTTTGGCCTTGGCGATGTAAAGGCTTAAGGTTGCGCCTATGAACCTACCGCCTCGCTTGGCGCCAACCCCGCGGGTCTTGCTTCGGCAATTGCGTGAGGTGATGGCCGAAGAATCGGACGCCCAAACGCGTCTCGATCACCTTGTGGAAGCGATCGCGCGCAATATGGTTGCCGATGTTTGCTCCATCTATGTGCGGCGCACGGACGATTGGCTTGAGCTTGCGGCAACCCAGGGTCTGAAGCGCGAAGCTGTGCATTTGACCCGACTTGCATGGAGTGAGGGTATCGTCGGTCTGGTGGCGCGTTCGGGACGGCCAATCAATCTGCGCCGCGCCAGTGAGCATCCCGAATTCTCGTTTCGCGCCGAGACAGGCGAGGATTACCTCAACGCTTTTCTTGGTGTGCCGATCATTCGATCTGGCAGCGTGATTGGTGTTCTGACGATCCAAAACCGCACCACCCGCGCTTATCTCGAAGATGAGATCGAGGCCGCGCAAATGGTGGCGACGGTCTTGGCCGAGATCATTTCATCGGAGCTTTTTCTTTCTCAGCGTGAGATGGAAGAGGTCGAGGGCATTGTTCATGGCCCTGAATATGCGGTTGGCACGGCGATCGTCCCCGGTGTGATCCGCGGCACGGCTTATCTCTTGCAGCCCAAACGCGCCCAGCGTGAGGTCTTTGCGCAGGATATGGCGGCGGAGCGCAAGCGCCTTCAGGACGGGTTGGCGAGTTTGCAAAAATCCGTCGATGACATGATCGCAAAAGATCGTGCCCTGACCAATATCAGTCGTGAGGTTCTTGAGGTTTATCGCCTGTTCGCCTATGATAGGGGGTGGGCACGGCGCCTTGATGAAAAGATCATGGCGGGCCTTACGGCGGAAGCCGCGGTGGAGCAAGTGCAGGCCGAAAACCGTGCGCAAATGCGGGCTGCTGCGGACCCCTACCTCCGTGAAC
>JBCCTG010000161.1:0-3565 GCA_039198735.1 Pseudomonadota bacterium
CCTCGACTACTTTGCCACCAGCAGTCTCGACCAAGGGGCTGCCGCAGGGGTGGTCGAGGGTATCGCAGAGGGTTGCCGCCAGGCGGGCGCTGCGCTGATTGGCGGCGAGACGGCGGAAATGCCTGGGCTTTATGAGAAAGACCATTTTGATCTTGCAGGTTTCTGCGTGGGCGCGGCGGAGCGCGGGGATCTTCTTCCCAACCACGACGCGATGAAGCCAGGCGATGTGATGATCGCCCTTCCCTCTTCCGGTCCGCATGCCAATGGTTTCAGCTTGATCCGTAAGCTTCTCAAAGAGCGTGCCGTGGACATCGCCGCAGAGGCCCCTTTCGGCGGGACCTGGCGGCAGGCCCTTCTTGAACCCACACGGATTTACGTGAGCGATTTGCGCCCCGTGCTTGAGCAGCGTTTGATCAAAGCCATGGCGCACATCACCGGCGGCGGGCTTATCGAGAACGTCCCACGGGTTTTGCCTGATCATCTTGTTGCATCTTATGACGAGACGGCGCTGACCCTCCCGCCGCTTTTCTCTTGGCTTCAGGAAGCAGGAAACCTTGGTCTTCAAGAGCTCCGTACCGTGTTCAATTGCGGTGTTGGTATGGTGCTGATTGCTGAACCCCCCAAGGTTGACGATCTTTTGGCCGTGTGTACGGACGGTTTTGTTATCGGGGAACTTCGCGGCGCATGACCCACTGCATCGCGATTTTAATTTCGGGTCGCGGCTCGAACATGGCGGCACTTATCGAAGCGTCGCAAGAACCTGGCTATCCTGGATCCATTGAGCTTGTGCTCTCAAGCCACGAGGATGCGGGCGGGCTTGCTTTTGCCCGTGATGCGGGGATCGAAGCCATCGCCGTTCCGCGTAAAAATTTCCCGTCGAAACAAGCTTTTGAAGCTGCGATGTGCGAGGAACTCACCAAGCGCGAGATTTCTTTCATCTGCCTTGCTGGCTTCATGCGCGTTTTGAGCGACACCTTTGTCGAGGGATGGAAGGACCGGATGCTGAATATCCATCCCTCACTCCTTCCCCTCTTCCGTGGTCTTCATGTGCATGAGCAAGCCCTACAAGCAGGTGTCGCCGTGTCCGGATGCACCGTACACCTCGTCACGCCAGAACTTGATAGCGGTCCCATCATTGGGCAAGCGGTGGTGCCAGTGTTGCCTGGCGACACGCCGGACAGCCTGGCCGAACGGGTTCAGAAAGCCGAACATCGTCTCTACCCAGCGGCCCTCAGGCGATGCCTTGAAGGCAAAGCATCTGCCTCACCCGATCACCAAATGGTGCTATCGCTCCTTTAAACTTACAGGTCGGAAGGCGGCAGGAGAACGCTATCGAGAACATGGATCACACCATTCTCTGCCTCGATATCCGTAATGGTCAGCACACTTTCATTGACTGTGATGACAGGTCCCGTGCCATCAACCCTCAGCATACTATCATTGATAGCGCGGCGGGACAGGGTTTGCCCCTCCATCTCTGAAACCTTCAGCGTTCCTGAAACAACGTGCAAGGAGAGAAGGTCCAAAAGCAGCTCTCGATTGCGGGGGGCCGTAAGGGCATCAATGGATAAGGCGCCGGGAAGATCGGCAAAGGCTTGGTCACTGGGGGCGAAGATCGTGAACGGACCTTCATCCTCGAACGATGCCAACAAATCCGTGGCTTCCAGCGCGGCTTCAAGAGTCGAAAAGCGGGGCTCTCTTTCGATCACCTCTTTCAGCGTCGGAAGCATTTCTTCTGCTGCCGGAGTTTCTGGAGCGTTCGCGCGCTCTGAGGTTTGATCGGATGCTGGCCCAGGGTTTGATGGGTCGCCGCATGCCGCAGTTAGGGTGAGGAACGCTGCGTAGGCTAAAAGAGTGATCCGCATGGTCATTCTGTTGTCCCGTATAGAGCCCTTTTTGTTATTAGAGGCAGAAGGCTCAATGCACAACGTCGATGGCGCCCACGCCATTGATGACCTGAAGGGCACCGCGGGCGGAGGGGCTTGCCCGGAACTCTTGCGGCAAGGCCAGCACCACTTCGCAGTCCTGTTCACAAAGCGGTAAAATCAAATGCATGGGCGCGGCATCATCGTCAGGAGCGCACGCCTTGATGCTGGCGCGCACGGCCGACAATGCGTTGAGCTCCGCAACTGTCACGGCCATAAGACCAGGGGTTTGTTTCTGCGCCATACCTTCTTTCAGCACCCGGACACTTTCAAGCGTCAAGCGCAAAGCACCGCTTTGGTCGTCCGCCGTCACGGAAAGGATCATCGGCGTGCCGGGGACCAAGAGGTCGCGATGCTTATCCAAAACTTCGGAAAAAGCCGTCACTTCAAACTCGCAACTGGGATCGGAAAACGTGATCCAGGCGAAAGGTTTTCCCGATTTGGACCGGCGGTTGGTCACATCCCTGACCACACCGGCCATGAGAAGTACGCGGGAGCCGACATCATCCTCTTCAAGAAGTTCCGATGCCGGAGCAATATTTTGGCGCTCAAGCTCTTGCCTGTAGACCGAAAGCGGGTGACCTGTCAGATAATAACCCACCGCGCTGCGCTCCTGCTCAAGAACTTCGGCAGGCTTCCATGAACCCGCAGAAGGCAGTTTAGGCCGCGGGGTCGGGGCCGCTTCACCTCCGAATAGACCGCCCTGTGAGGAACCTCGATCCTCCGCACACGCCGCTGAATACCGGCAAATAAAATTGGCGGCCGCGAAGACCTCAGCGCGATTGTCCAATAGCGCATCGAAGGCACCTGCCTTCGCCAATTGTTCGAGGGATCGCCGACCCACTTGCCGACCGTCGATGCGCTCGGCAAAATCAAAAAGATCTTGGAACGAACCCTTTTTTTGGCGCTCTTTTTCGATATGCCGCATGGCTTCGAAGCCGACATTCTTCAAAGCACCAAGTGCGTAAAAAACCTCCCCTCCACGTGCATGAAAGTCTGCACCCGAACGGTTGATACACGGCGGATGAACTTTGACACTGCTCCGCTTGGCCTCGGCATGGAAAACAGCGAGTTTGTCCGTATTGCCCAAATCGAGGGACATCGACGCAGCGATGAAGGCTGCTGGATGGTGAGCTTTCAAATAAGCGGTTTGGTAGGCGATCCAAGCATAAGCCGCTGCGTGGGATTTGTTGAAACCGTAGCCAGCAAACTTGGCCACGAGTTCGAAAATGCTTTCGGCTTTCGCAGCGCTGACGCCTCTCTCTTTCGCTCCGTCCACGAACCGAATTTTTTGCCGGTCCATGTCCTCTTTCTTTTTCTTGCCCATGGCCCGGCGGAGAAGGTCAGCCTCGCCCAAAGAATAACCGGACAGGATTTGCGCAATCTGCATCACCTGCTCTTGGTAGATGATGACGCCGTAGGTTTCGCGCAGGATATCTTCGAGCATGGGGTGAAGATAGTCCGGCGCTTCCTCACCCGCTTTGCGCGCGATATAAGTCGGAATGTTATCATCGCGCTTGTCTCCCTTTATCGTCCGGGCCCGATGGATAACATTCCGACTTATATCGCGCGCAAAGCGGGTGAGGAAGCGCCGGACTATCTTCACCCCATGCTCGAAGATATCCTGCGCGAAACCTACG
>JBCCTG010000162.1:0-3560 GCA_039198735.1 Pseudomonadota bacterium
CAGCGAACCACCGTCTTCCACATTTCGCGCCGCGCCGAAGAATCGTTTCGGACGCTGGAGCGCGTTCGCGTCCACACCGCCGGTGAGGACCTTGCCCGAACTTGGTACCGTCGCGTTGTAGGCCCGGCCTAGGCGCGTGATCGAGTCGAGCAAGATCACCACATCCCGCCCGTGCTCAACCAGCCGCTTTGCGTTTTCGATAACCATTTCAGAGACTTGCACGTGCCGTGTAGCGGGCTCATCGAATGTTGACGAGACCACTTCACCGCGCACGGAACGCTGCATGTCCGTCACTTCCTCGGGCCGTTCATCGATCAGGAGAACGATGAGATAGCATTCAGGATGGTTGGATGTGATGGCGTGGGCAATGTTTTGTAGGAGGACCGTTTTACCCGTGCGCGGCGGCGCCACGATCAAGCAGCGCTGACCCTTACCGATCGGTGCAACGATATCGATCACCCGGTGGGAGAGATCTTTTTTCTCCTTGGCTGCCAAGGTTTCCGGCGTGACCACCTCCATTTTGAGGCGTTCGTCAGGATAAAGAGGAGTCAGGTTGTCAAAATGGACTTTGAGGCGCGCTTTTTCAGGATCCTCAAAGTTGATCTGGTCGAGGCTCGTAAGGGCGAAGTAACGCTCACCGTCCTTAGGAGACCGGATCTCACCAAAAACCGTATCTCCGGTTTTAAGCGTGAATTTCCTGATCATCTGCGGCGAGACATAGATATCGTCCGGACCGGCTAGATAGTTCGCGTCCGCCGATCGCAAGAAACCAAAACCATCGGGAAGGATCTCAAGGACACCCGATCCTTTGATCTCGACATCTTCATCGGCAAGCTCGCGCAAGATAGCGAAGAGAAGATCTTGCTTGCGCAGAGCCGAGGCATTCTCGACGCCGACCTCTTCGGCGAAGTTGACCAAATCCTGCGGCGTCTTCTCCTTGAGCTCATCAAGGGTGATACGATCGGGAAGCATAAAGGGTCCAACGAAGGAGCAGCCAGAACGGCGCTATGGACTGAAGGGAAATACAAGCATCAAGGACTGATGCAAATTGCCTCGTAGAAGCGAAGCCGCTGTCCGTCAACAGTGGTCATGCTGCTGCACAGCTAACGCAATCCATTCAGTCCTTTGGAACAACCATTTGACATCCGAAACTACAGAACCAGCGGCTTCAAAATGACCATAAAGACGATGATGGCCGTCAGCCCAAAGGGGACCTCGTTCATCAGGCGCCAGAACTTTTCCGTCTTCGGTCGCTCGCCAGCGGCAAACTGCTTTTGGCTTTTGGCATAAAACCCATGAACGCCTGTGAGAGCGAGGACAGCAACGAACTTGATGATGAACCAGCCATCATTGCCCCAAGCCGTCACGATGCCCACCATCAGCAAACCCAAAATCCACGTCGCCAGCATGGCCGGTGTCATGATGAGCTTGAGCAGTTTACGCTGCATCACCACGAAGAAACGCTCGGCTTCACCACCAGGTTCGGCCTGATGATGATAGACATAAAGCCGAGGCAGATAGAGCATCCCCGCCATCCAAGCTATAACAGCGAGAAGGTGAAACGCTTTGATCCAATCATAGGCTGGTGCAAGCCAGGTCATAATCTTTGCCCTTAAGCGTCGCGCACGGTGCTGACGAGGTCAGCCACATGCTCAGGCGGCGTTTCGGGAACGAAACCATGCCCACAGTTGAAAATATAAGGCGTGCCCCGATAAGCCTCCACAAGCTCCTGGGCCGCCTCCCGCATGGGAGCGCCGCCGTGAACCACAAGGAGGGGATCAAGGCCGCCCTGGAGCGCTCCATGCGGCGCAAGGTTTGCCCGCGCCCAGGCGGTCGGCATCTCTGTATCGAGGGCAAGACCATCAAAGCCGCCCTCTTGTGCCACCACCTCATAAAGCGCCCCTGCGCCTTTGGGAAAATAGAGGAGAGGAACATCGACCTCGGCTCTCACCCGGCGGGCGATCTCTTTGTTTGGCTCTAAACAGAGCTTACGGAAGAGGCGCTCGGGCAAGCCGCTCGACCAGCTGTCGAAAAGCTTCAGCACATTGGCACCGGCTTTGGCTTGGGCAATCAGGTAGATCGCCGTGGCCTCCACCAGAACCTTGAGAAGGCCCTCGATCATTTGAGGATCGGAATAACAGAGGGCGCGAGCGGCTGATGGATCCTTCGTGCCTTGGCCGTTGATCATATACGTGGCCACTGTCCAAGGCGCCCCGGCAAATCCAATGAGCGCTTTATCTTGAGGTAATGCCGAGCGCACCCGATCCACGGTGTCGAAGATCGGCGCCAGAACCTCGGTGGTTTTGAAAGGATCAAGTCGCGCCAGAAGGTCGCCTGACAGAACCGGTTCCAGTTTTGGCCCTTCGCCTTTCTCAAAACGCACACCTTGTCCAAGGGCATAAGGGATCAAAAGAATATCAGCAAAAAGGATCGCTGCATCCACATCGAACCGCCGAATGGGCTGAAGGGTGACCTCTGCTGCATCTTCTGGATGAAGGCAGAACTCGATAAAGCTTGGATGTTTGGCCCTGATGGCGCGGTACTCAGGCAAATACCGACCCGCTTGCCTCATGAACCACATCGGGGGACTGGCGAAACTTTCGCCGCGAAGCACCCCAGTGAGACGGTCATCCCAATCACGCATAGAGAATCCTAAAATTAGAGTCTGAGTCTATAGCCGGTGGAGACTGTGGGTAAGACCGAGGATGGCCACTTGCCAACACAATTCACAGCTCTCCACAAGAATGGGGGGAGGTGATCCTTATGCCCTCCCGCTATCGGGATCTTTGGCAAGGGAAAAGTGTTACCAATTTATGAACGGGGTCATACCCAACGCCGGTGGGAAACCTTTTCGAGAGAGGAAATCCGGAAAAAGGTCGAAAAGAGAGGATGACTGCGAGGCCCGGTATCCCCTATGACCCTACCCTCGCCGTTCTTAACAACGAGTGAATGCATGGATCAGGCAACGCGGACACTGAAACACGAGCCGCGCCACCACACTTTCTTCCACGTGCACCTCGTGTCGGATTCGACCGGGGAAACCCTTAGCACGGTTCTCAAATCCGTGGCTGCGCGCTTCCCTAGTGCCAAACCGCTTGAGCATGTGGCTTCTCTTGTCCGCAGCCATGCGCAACTCGACCGGGTGTTGACGCGGATCGAACAGGCCCCTGGTCTCGTTCTTTACACGGTGGTGGACCGCGCTATGCGGCGCAGGCTCGAAATCAAATGTGCAGAGCTTCAGATCCCGGCCATTCCTGTTCTCGATCCCCTCCTCAATGCGTTTGCGGAGTATTTGGGTCTTGAACAAACCACCCAGGCCGGTGGCCAGCATCAACTGAACGAGGACTACTTTCGCCGGATTGGCGCCATCGATTACACCTTGGCTCATGATGATGGTCAGATGAACTGGGACCTCGAAGGTGCCGATGTGGTGCTTGTCGGTGTGAGCCGCACATCGAAAACACCGACTTGTATGTACCTTGCCAACAAAGGTATCAAAGCAGCCAATGTGCCTTTGGTGCCAGGCGTTGCTCCGCCCCCTGAACTTGAGAAATTGCGCA
>JBCCTG010000163.1:0-3508 GCA_039198735.1 Pseudomonadota bacterium
GAACTTTCTGGACGTTGGCGGCGGCGCGACCAAGGAAAAAGTCACCGAGGCGTTCAAGATCATCACCTCGGACCCTGGCGTCCAAGGCATCCTCGTCAACATCTTCGGCGGCATCATGCGCTGCGATGTCATCGCCGAGGGCGTGATCGCAGCGGTGAAAGAGGTTGGCCTTTCCGTGCCTCTCGTTGTCCGCCTCGAAGGCACGAATGTGGAAGAGGGCAAGGCCATCATCAACGGCTCCGACCTTGATGTGATCAGTGCTGACGACCTCGAGGATGCTGCGCAAAAGATCGTGAAAGCGGTCCAGGGCTAAACCATGACCAACGCCACCATCTTCGGATCGGCGGCGAAAGCCTATAAGCAAGCGCGTCCGGGATATCCGGATGCGCTTTTCGACTGGATCGCGGCTGAGGCACCTGCCACCACCGCCGTCTGGGATTGCGGCACGGGCTCGGGCCAGGCGGCAGCGTCGCTGGCTGAGCGGTTCGATACGGTTTTCGCCACGGATATCAGTGAACAGCAAATTGCCGAAGCCATCCGCCGGCCGAACATCTCCTATCTTGTGGCCCCGGCGGAGGCGTCAGGGCTTGCTGACCACGCCGTCGATGCGGTGACGGTGGCAACGGCGCTGCATTGGTTCGATTTTGATCGGTACTGGGACGAAGTGCGCCGGGTGCTGCGTCCTGGCGGAATTTTCACGGCCTGGACGTATGGTTTCATGAACACCGATGAGGAAACCTCGAGGCTCCTCATCAAACCTATCCTGGATCTTGTGCAGCCCTATTGGAGCGGGGGCAATCTGCTGAGCCTGCGTGGCTATCCCTTGGATGAGATCAAGTTTTCACTGAAGCCTGTTCATCCGCCGAACATCTCGATGAACCTTGCTTGGAGCGTCGATCGGCTGATTGCGATGATCGAGACTTGGTCCGGTGTACGCCTGGCGCGGGCCGAGGGCGGACTTGCCGGGCAGATCGACGCGATTGAAGACGAGGCGCGGGCGGTTTTTGGTGAGCGAATCGTGTCGCTCTCCATGCCGATCCGCACCATTGCCGGACGCACTTGAATTTCTGAGAGCGCACCGCCAAAGTCCCTTCTTAATGATCGTTAATCATACCTATAAGTTCATCTTTCTGCGTACGGAAAAAACTGCAGGTAGCTCTCTGAGCCAGGCACTTCAGCGTCTAGGCCAGGAAGGTGATTTGGCGGCGAATATGCGGCGTCCGCCCTGGTCGAAGTTTTCACCGATCCACCACGGCGCACTGAAACGCAAAATCCCCGATCTTTTCGGCCTTCACGTCCATGCCACCGCCGCCCAGGCACGCCGGGTGCTGGGTCCTCGCATTTTCGATAGTTATTTTAAGTTCGCGGTCGAACGAAACCCGTGGGATCGGCAGATCTCGCTCTATATGCACCGCTGCTGGAAAACCGGCCGCACGCCGAATTTCGATAAGGACATACTTTCGTTGAGCTACCGCGCAACGGAACATGTGCGGCTCAACAATTTTCCTATTTATACCATCAGCGGGCAAGTCGTTGCCGATATGATGCTGCGTTATGAAACTTTTGAAGAGGATCTTGAAAAACTCTGGGAGACGATCGGTATTACACCCTTAGCATTAGCGCAAAAACGATCCGAGTACAGAGAAGATCGGCCGCATTACTCGACTTTCTATACACGCGAGAGCCAAAGCCTTGTGGCAAGATGGTACACAAAAGACATTGCGGCGCTCGGCTACACGTTTGAGGAGAACTGACTCCTATGGGCGCCGTTGCCGCATCTTTTCTGTCTCAACCCATGCATTCTCGCGCAACCCCCTGTTGTGCTCTTGCGAAGGCTTGCTTATCGGTGATGCACAAATCAGGAGCGTTTGATGGCCATTCTCGTCGATAAGAACACCAAGGTCCTCACCCAAGGCCTCACCGGTAAGACCGGCACTTTCCATACGGAGCAGGCGATCGCCTATGGCTCGCAGATGGTCGGCGGTGTGGTTCCCGGCAAAGGCGGACAGACCTGGACGGCGGGTGCTCCTGCCGAAGGGACAGAGCTTCCCGTGTTCGGTTCGGTGAAAGAGGGGATGGCCGCCACCGGCGCCAATGCCTCCGTGGTTTACGTGCCGCCCAAATTTGCCGCGGCCTCGATGATCGAAGCCATCGAAGCCGAGATGCCGCTGGTCATCACTATCACCGAGGGCATCCCCGTCCTCGACATGGTCAAAGTTGCCGATGCGCTGAAGGGATCGAAGACCCGCCTCATCGGTCCCAACTGCCCCGGGGTCATCACCCCCGATGAGTGCAAAATCGGTATCATGCCCGGCCACATTCACCGTCGCGGCTCGGTCGGTATCGTCAGCCGCTCCGGCACCCTGACCTATGAAGCCGTGCACCAAACCACCGCTGCCGGTCTTGGTCAGTCCACCTGTGTCGGCATTGGCGGTGACCCTGTGAAGGGAACAGATTTCATTGATGTTCTGGAGCTTTTCTTGGCTGACGACGAGACCAAGCAGATCATCATGATTGGCGAGATTGGCGGTAGCGCCGAGGCCGATGCTGCGAAGTTCCTGGCCGAGCATTCTGTCAAAAAACCAACCGTTGGCTTCATCGCAGGGGTCACGGCACCTCCCGGTCGCCGTATGGGCCATGCGGGGGCGATCGTTTCCGGCGGCGCGGACACGGCGGAAGCCAAAATTGCTGCGATGCAAGAGGCGGGCATCCGTGTTGCTCCGACCCCGGCAAGCCTTGGGACCACTTTGGTGGAACTTCTTAAAGATACTGGGGCTATGTAAACAGTTATGCCGCTTGTTCCTGCGCGTCCTGCCGTTATGTAAGAGTGGTAGGGCAACCGGGCCTTGATAACATTTCCCACCGCTGCGGTGGCCGGCATCGCCGCAGCCGATTGAAGGTTTGCCTCCATGGCGCATGACGGAAGCCGCGGCTCCGACTTCTCCCCCCGACGAGCCCTGAACGATACGTCGTTCCTAACCGGTGCCAATGCGCTCTACCTTGAGCAGCAATACGCTCGCTATGCGGACAATCCGAGCTCCGTCGATCCTGCCATGCGCGCCTATTTCGATGCCTTCGGCGATGCCAAGGAAACGGCCAAGCGCAATGCCGATGGTGCCTCGTGGAAGCGCGCCGACTGGCCCCAGCGTCCAGGTGATGAGCTGACCGAAGCTCTCGGCGGCAATTGGACAGCGATTGGCGAGGCCCTCGAAAGCAAAATCAAGGACCGCTCACCCGCGGCGACCCTCTCGGATATTCAAGCCGCCGTTCGTGACAGTATTCGTGCACTGATGCTCATCCGCGCCTACCGTGCGCGGGGCCACATGATCGCCAATCTCGATCCCTTGGGCCTGCGCGAGATTGAGGTGCACCCCGAGCTTACCCCAGCGACCTATGGTTTCACCGACGAGGATTACGACCGCGATATTTTCCTCGACATGGTTTTGGGGCTTGAGACCGCGTCGCTCAGGACAATTCTCGAAATCCTCCGCCGCACCTATTGCGGCAC
>JBCCTG010000164.1:0-3400 GCA_039198735.1 Pseudomonadota bacterium
CCAAATATGGTCTGATCATGGAAGAGAGCGGCGAGACGCAAGGCGCGGACAACTCCAACCGTTTCATTGTCGACCCCCTCGACGGCACCACGAATTTTCTCCACGGCATTCCGCAATTCTGCATCTCGATCGGCCTTGAGCGCGACCGCGAGCCCTTTGCCGGTGTGGTCTATGCGCCGGTCTTCGATGAGCTTTATTACGCTGAGAAAGGCTTCGGCGCCTTCATAAACGATAAGCGCCTGCGCGTTTCGGGGCGGGATGATATGTCCGAGGCGCTGGTCGGCTGCGGCTTCCCGTTCAAGGGCAAGCCGGGGCGGCAACAAGCCCTCGAAGAAGCGGACAGGGTGCTCAGCGAGACCGCAGGGGTGCGCCGCTTTGGTTCGGCCGCCTACGATCTTTGTATGACAGCCTCGGGCCGTCTCGACGGCTATTGGGAGCGTGGGCTGAACCCTTGGGACATCACGGCGGGCATTTGCATCGTGCGCGAGGCCGGCGGTGAGGTCTCTGCCATCGATCACGGCGTAGGTAGGCCCCACCTCGAAGGCCAGCTTTTGGCATCGAACCACACATTGCATGAGAGGCTGCGCAGCACGCTTCTTGGCTAGAGCGTCTTGCCGCGAAAATGTCGCTAAATGCCAGCGAGTTTTTTAAGTTCGACCAGCGCTTGATGGGCTTCCCGTGGACTGAGATCATCGGGATCGAGGGTTGCGAGGTGAGCGCGAACCGCATCATCCTCAGCCGGGTGATGATCAGCCTGCGGAGATGATGAGAAGAGCGGCAAATCCGCCACCAAACCGCCGACCGGGGCTTGTGCCTCCAGAAGGCCGAGAAGCTGGTTGGCGCGCTCGACCACATGATCAGGAAGCCCCGCAAGCCGGGCCACGGCCACGCCGTAGGATCTGTCCGCCGCACCTGGTTTGACCTCATGCAGGAACACCACCTTCCCCCGCCACTCCCGCACGGCCATGGCCACGGCGTGGAGGCGGGGGAGTTCCTCGGCAAGCCGTGTCAGCTCATGGTAGTGGGTGGCAAAAAGCCCTCGGCACCGGCTTTGGCCGTGAAGATGCTCCAGCGTGGCCCAAGCAATCGAAAGCCCATCATAAGTCGCCGTGCCGCGCCCCACCTCATCGAGCACGACAAAGCTTTTATCGGTGGCCTGATGAAGAATAGCGGCGGTCTCGATCATCTCCACCATGAAGGTTGATCGCCCACGCGCCAGATCGTCGGACGCACCCACCCGGCTGAAAAGCCGGTCGATGACGCCGATGTGAGCTTTTTTCGCGGGCACGAAACTGCCCGCCTGGGCCATCACGGCGATCAGTGCGTTTTGCCTCAGGTAAGTCGACTTACCTGCCATATTGGGACCAGTGACGAGAAGGAGCTGCGCCTCTCCGTCTTCGGACAATTGGCAATCATTGGGAACAAAGGGTGTGCCCGCCCTTTTTTGGGCCGCTTCGACCACGGGGTGGCGACCGGCTTCAACAGCGAAGGCAGAGGATTGATCGATCACAGGGCGGACATAATCGCCCTCGTCGGCAAGCTCGGCAAAGGCTGCCGCGCCGTCGAGCAGAGCCGTGCTATCGGCGAGGGCCAAAAGCGCCTCACGCACGGCCATCACACTGGCTACCAATTCGGTCAAAAGAGCCGCCTCGCGCATCTTGGCAGTGGCCTCGGCATCAAGAATGTCCTGGTTGAGAGCTTCCAAATCCTCCGTGGTAAAACGAACCGCTGCGGTGAGGGTCCTGCGCTGGGTGAACGCCTCGAATTTGATGAGGGTTTCCGCCGCAGCTTTTCCCACCTCGACACAATAGCCAAGCGCCTTGTCATGCTTGATACGGAGGGTTTTGATCTCAGCTTGCTCTTTGTACCGCGTTTCAAGATCGGCGATGATCCGTTTGGCCCCTGTTTGAAGCTCCCGCGCGCGATCAAGCTCGCTGTCATAACCCGGGGCAATGAAGCCGCCCTCACCCTTCCTAGTGGGAAGCTCCTCGGCAAGAGCCTTTTCCAGGGTGATGCGCAGGCGGGTGAGCGCGGGATCCACCTGACCTTGCCAGGGGGTCGAAAGCACCTTGGGCAAAGGATGCGCACCTGAAAGCTCCGCTCGCAGAGCATCGGCCATCACAAGCGCCGACCGCACGGCGCCAAGATCGGATGGCGCACCGCGATCAAGGCCAATCCGGCCAAGCGCCCGCGCCAGGTCAGGAACGCTTCTCAGGATCGAGCGAATCTGCTCCCGCAAACCATGATCGGTGAGTAGAAAACCAACGCCGTCCTGACGCTGGCGAATGGTACCGTGATCGACCAGCGGCGCTGCGATCCATGAGCGGAGGAGCCGCCCGCCGCCTGCGCTCACGGTGCGGTCGATGGCGTGGAGGAGTGAGCCCTGGCGGCCCCCGCCCTGCCCTTCGGTCAGCTCCAACGAACGCCGGGTGGCCTCGTCGATCGCCATCACCCCGCGCGCCGCGCCCACCTGGGGCGGACGCAGCGCCGGGCGTCCCGCCACTTGGGTCAGCTCAAGATAGGCCAAGAGACCACCAAGGGCGCGCTGGCTCAAAGGATCCGTCAAGCCCAGCCCTTCGGGTTCTGACGTTCCGTAGGCGTCTTCGATCCGCGCAAGGCTCGACGAGGCCGAAAAGCTTCGCGGATCGCCCTCGGTACGCCGTGCGCGGGGCGCTTCATCGAGGCTCACGCCAGCGGGCAGCACCATCTCTTTGACCGCCAGCGGCGCCAAGAGGTCACTGAGCCTCTCCGTGCTCGCGCAATCAACGAAAACCTCGCCTGTGGAAAGATCCGTCGCGGCCATCGCCGCCCGATCGCCCTCTTGCACGATCGCCACGAGGTGGTTGGGCGCGCCAGGTTCCAAAAGCGCGTCTTCGGTCAAGGTGCCAGGCGTCACGATACGGACGATATCCCGCGCCACCACGCTTTTCGCACCGCGCTTTTTCGCCTCGGCGGCATCCTCCGTCTGCTCACCAATCGCCACGTTGAAACCGAGCTTCACGAGTTTGGCGAGATAGGCATCGCGGGCATGAACCGGCACGCCGCACATCGGCACCTCTTCGCCCTGCTGATGCCCGCGGGAGGTCAGGGTGATGTTGAGGGCAGCGGCGGCTTTTTCCGCATCGGAGAAAAACAGCTCGTAAAAATCACCCATGCGGTAAAAAAGAAGGGCGTCCCCTGCCCGTTCTTTCAAACGGTGGTATTGGGCCATCATCGGCGTAAGCTTCGCCGCCACCTTGGGAGGGTGCTCTGCATTCGCGTTCATCAACGGCCTCCTCTCCTTTGAAACGGGTCCGGGGTCAGATCCCCCCGCTCAAGCTTCTGTCAGGTCGCAAGGTCCCGGTGAAGCTGCGTCGACACCCCCGCGCCCGGCGCTTTGTCTTAAGGGTATCAGGCGGGA
>JBCCTG010000165.1:0-3385 GCA_039198735.1 Pseudomonadota bacterium
CTCGACGAGCGCTGGGCGATCGATAATTTTCAGATCCACTCTGGCGGTTTCAACATTGATCAGGAAACCGCCGCGGTGCCTTTGCCAGGCGCGTCGCTTCTGTTTGGAACGGCAGGCGTGGCGGTTGCTTTTCGGCGTTCACGGAAGACAGTGTAGCGGACGTCCTGCCGCAGCTTGGATGATGCTAAGCTACCTCTATCCATGCGTATGATCAAAATTCTTTATGATGGAGCGTGCCCGTTTTGCGTGAATTATGTGCGCTACACGCGTTTGCGTCAGCAAGTCGGCGAGGTGCAACTGATCAACGCGCGCGAGGTGCCGGATCTTGTCTCGGCCTATGCTGCGCGCGGGTTTGATATCGATGAGAGTTTCATCGTCGATACAGGCAGAGAGGTTTTGAGCCATAGTGCCGCATTGGCCTTCATCCACGGCAAGCTGGCGCCGCGCTGGACCGGGTTGCCGCTGTTGGCCAATTCGCACTTGCTTCGAGCACTCTATCCCATCTTGCGAGCTTTTCGGAACGGCGCTCTGAAGCTGTTAGGTGTTCCTTTGATCCGTGCGGGACACAAGACGTTGGATAGCAGGACGAACCCGAAGGAAGCCGCGATAGAGCCCCTCAAGAAGAACACGGGTGGGACCAAATCGGCCTAAGATTGCCACCCATCCAAGCCCCGGAACCTGGGCATAACTTTCCGTGAAGGCACGCGCCCCGCTGACCATCTCGCCATCGGGCAAGCGCGCATGGAACCGCGCCAGAAGCTCACGGCGATCAATAGGGCAGGAGATCGCTGCATCGGGGTCGGCAAGATTTTCAAACTGCAGCTTCCCGCGCCGATCGAGCCGTCGCATCAGCGCAATTTCCCGCCGGCAGAGCGGGCAAGCACCGTCGTAGAAGACTGTTATATTGGCCATGATGAAGAATTGGGCCAGTCTCGGTGTTGAAACAACTGCGCCCTAACCGCGCTGGACAGTCGCCACGGCCTTGATAAATGGACCTGATGCCTCAGCCAATAATCATTGCTGTCGATGGTCCTGCCGCGAGCGGGAAGGGCACGCTCTCTCGCCGTGTCGCCAAGCTTTACGGACTGCGCTACCTCGATAGTGGTAAGCTTTACCGCGGTGTGGGTTGGGCGATGTTGAGCCAGGGGCTCGATCCCGCTGACGAAGCCAAGGCTGAAGACACCGCGCGGACTCTTGACCCCGAAGCGGTGGAAAGCCCGCAATTGCGTAGCCACGAAGCCGGCCGCGCGGCCAGCATCGTCGCAGCTTTCCCCGGTGTGCGTGCGCAGCTTCTTCACTTCCAACGGAGTTTTGCAGACGAGGGAAGAGGCGCTGTCCTCGATGGCCGAGATATCGGCACGGTGATCTTCCCCGATGCACCGGTGAAGCTTTTCGTCACCGCAAGTCCTGAAGAGCGTGCGCGGCGGCGCTTTGCCGAACTGCAAGACCAAGATCCCAGCCTCACCCTCGACACTGTCATCGGCCAGATCAAACGTCGGGATGAGCGTGATCAAAACCGCCAAGTCTCACCCATGAAACCGGCCAGCGATGCGCACTTGTTAGACACGACGTCTCTCGATATAGACGCAGCGTTCGCGGCGGCCTGCCGCGTGATCGACAAGGCTTTGGAGGAGGACCCGCGCTTCAGCATCCGAACCTAAAACGTCTCGTCGTTTTGCGTTGCTGGCGCCAATGTCCAACCTGCTCTGACGGCCTGAAATCCCTGATGAGCCTCAACCCCAGCATGCTTCGGCATGCGCAAAGGCGCTATTTTGTCTGAAACCATGAACCCCTCGGTCGATGATTTCGCCGAGATGTTCGAAGCCTCGATCGTGGATCGCGATGCTTTCGAACAAACCGTCGTCAAAGGCACGATCACCGGTATCGAAAAAGATATGGCGATTGTCGACGTCGGCCTCAAAACCGAAGGCCGCGTGCCCTTACGCGAATTTGGCATCAAAGAAGGCGAGCCGTCGATCTCCGTCGGCGACAGCATCGATGTGTTCATCGAGCGTGTCGAGAATGCCCAAGGCGAAGCCGTTATTTCCCGCGAGAAAGCCCGTCGTGAAGAGGCTTGGGACCGGCTTGAGAAGAACTTCGAAGATGGTGACCGCGTTGATGGTGTCATCTTCAACCGCGTCAAAGGCGGCTTCACTGTCGATCTTGGGGGCGCCGTGGCTTTCCTGCCCGGCAGCCAAGTGGACATACGCCCCGTGCGCGATGCCACCCCGCTGATGAACCTCGAACAACCCTTCAAAATCCTCAAAATGGATAAGCGCCGGGGCAACATCGTTGTCTCACGCCGGTCGGTTCTGGAAGAGGATCGTGCGGAACATCGCGCCGATGTCGTGCGTGATCTGCACGAAGGCGACGAGCGTGACGGTGTGGTCAAGAACATCACCGATTACGGCGCGTTTGTGGAGCTAGCACCCGGTGTCGACGGTCTTCTGCACGTCACCGATATGTCGTGGAGCCGCGTGAACCACCCCTCCGAGGTGCTCAACGTCAACGATACGGTTCAGGTGAAGATCATTAAGATCAACCCTGAGACTTCGCGCATCTCCCTCGGCATGAAGCAGCTCATGCCCGACCCTTGGGAAGGCGTGCAGGCGAAATACCCCGTCGGCGCTGTCTTCAAAGGCAAGGTCACGAACATTACCGATTACGGCGCCTTCGTCGAAATCGAGGATGGTATCGAAGGCCTCGTGCACGTCTCCGAGATGTCATGGGTCAAGAAGAACATGCCGCCTTCGGCTATTGTCGAGCCTGGCCAGGAAGTCGATGTCATGGTGCTCGAAGTGGACGAGTACAAACGCCGGGTGTCCTTGGGTCTCAAACAGACCCTTAACAATCCTTGGGAGGCCTTTGCCGAGGCCAACCCGATCGGCTCGATCCTCGAAGGTGAAGTCAAAAACATCACCGAGTTTGGCCTCTTCGTCGGCATCGACGACAACATGGACGGTATGGTCCACCTCTCCGATCTCGATTGGGACAAGGCCGGCGACGTCGCTATCCAGGACTATGAAAAAGGTCAGAAGGTCTCGGTCAAAGTCCTCGATGTGGACCCAGAGAAAGAGCGGATTTCGCTCGGCATCAAACAGGTCGCCAACGATCCGATGGATGCCATTGGCGAGCTGAAAAAAGGCGACGATGTCACCTGCGAAGTCTCGGCTGTTGAAAATGGCGGTATCGAGGTGCGTGTCGGCGGCGATGGTGGCCCGAAAGCCTTCATCAGGAAGTCCGACCTCTCCCGTGACCGCAACGAGCAGCGTCCTGAGCGTTTCGCCGTGGGCGACAAGATCGATGCGCGCATCACCGCCATCGATCGGCAGTCGCGTCGTCTCTCTCTCTCCATCAAGGCCCGCGAAATGGCCGAGGAGAAACA
>JBCCTG010000166.1:0-3372 GCA_039198735.1 Pseudomonadota bacterium
ATCGCTGATGATGGCGCCGGGTTTGAGGCCGGGCGCCATGGCTGCCGCGATCTCTTGCATGGCGCCGACGGGCGCACAGAGGATCACAAGGTCAGCCTTGGAATTTGCGACATGATGGCCGCAACGCCCAAGGAGGCCGTCCAAGACGCTGACCTTGTGATCCTCTGTGCGCCCGTCGGCGCCATGCAAGAGATCGCGGCAGCCATGGCGCCCGGCCTCAAACCCGGCGCCATCATCAGCGATGTGGGCTCGGTCAAACGCTTTGTCATCACAGCGCTTGGCGGTCATCTGCCCAAGACGGTGGAGCTGATCCCCGCCCACCCCATTGCGGGTACGGAGCATTCAGGGCCAGAGGCGGGGTTTGCCGAGCTTTTCGAGAAGCGGTGGTGCATTCTCACCCCCGGTGATGGGGCTTCTGAAGCTTCGGTCGCCAAGCTGCGCACGCTTTGGGAACGCTGCGGGGCGAAGGTGGATGTGATGACACCGGAGCATCACGACATCGTCTTGGCTGTCACAAGTCACGCGCCGCAGTTGATCGCTTATACGATGGTCGGCGTCGCCGATGATATGGGCCGGGTGACCGAGGCGGAGGTGATCAATTACTCCGCTGCCGGATTTCGTGACTTCACCCGCATTGCCGCGTCGGATCCCACCATGTGGCGGGATGTGTTCCTCTCCAACCGTGATGCCACTTTAGAGATCCTCGGTCGGTTCACGGAGGAACTCTTCGCCCTCCAGCGGGCCATTCGCACCGGTGATGGTGAAGCTCTGCACGCTTATTTTACTCGCACCCGCGCCATCCGCCGGGGCATTCTGGACGCAGGCCAGGATGTGGATACCCCTGATTTCGGCAGGCGTACTGCCTCGGATCCGTCAGACGAGGAATAAAAACCCCCGCGAGGTCACGGCTCGCGAGGGTTCATTTCAAATGAAATGTCTTGCGCGGTTTATGCGGCGAGCTTGCGGATCACATAATGCAAGATACCGCCGTTTTTGTAGTAGTCGAGCTCATCCGCCGTATCGATCCGTGCCAGGAGGGTCACTTCCTTCACCGAACCGTCCGCCATGGTGACAGTGGCTTTGAGCTCTTGCTGCGGCTCCAAGGTTTCAACACCGTGGATGGTGACCTCTTCATCGCCGGTCAGGCCGAGGGCTTCCCAACTGTCGCCATCTTTGAACTGCAGCGGCAGAACGCCCATACCGATGAGGTTGGAGCGGTGAATGCGCTCGATCGATTGGAAGATCACCGCTTTCACACCGAGCAGCACGGTGCCCTTCGCCGCCCAATCGCGGGAGGAACCGTTGCCGTAAAGCTCACCGCCGAAGACCACCAGCGGGTTGCCGTCGGCCTTGTGCTTCATCGCCGCATCATAGATGGGCATGACCTCGCCAGCATATTTGGTGATGCCGCCTTCTGTACCGGGGACCATGTTGTTCTTGATACGGATGTTGGCGAAGGTGCCGCGCATCATCACTTCATGGTTGCCGCGTCGCGAGCCGTAGGAGTTGAACTCACGCTCCGGCACTTGATGCTCCTGCAAATAGGTGCCCGCGGGGCTGTCTTCCTTGATGGCGCCCGCCGGTGAGATATGGTCCGTGGTCACACTGTCGCCAAGAAGCGCCAGCACCTTCGCGCCTTCGATCGGCTGAAGATCGCCAGGCTCACGGCCCATGCCGACGAAATAGGGCGGGTTGGCCACATAGGTCGATTGCGGCCAAGCATAAGTCTCTCCGCCGCCGGCATCGATGGCTTGCCATTGGGCATCGCCTTTGAAGACATCGCCGTAGCGCTCGATGAACATCTCACGGGTGACGCATTGGCTGACGATCTCGGCGATCTCGTGGCTCGTTGGCCAGAGGTCTTTCAAGAAGACATCATTGCCGTCTTTGTCCTGACCCAGAGGATCCGACGTCACGTTGATGTTCATCGACCCAGCCAAGGCATAGGCCACAACGAGAGGCGGTGACGCAAGGAAGTTGGCGCGCACATCCTGGTGGATGCGGCCCTCAAAGTTGCGGTTGCCCGAAAGAACCGCCGCGACAGCAAGATCGTTCTCCTGGATGGCCTGCGAGATCGGCTCCGGCAGGGGACCGGTATTCCCGATACAGACGGTGCAGCCATAACCTGTGAGGTTGAAACCCAACGCATCGAGATCGTCTTGCAGATTGGCTTTCTCGAGATAATCGGTGACCACCTGGCTGCCTGGCGCGAAGGAGGTTTTCACCCAAGGCTTGGATGTCATGCCCAACGCCCGCGCTTTGCGGGCCACAAGGCCTGCTGCAACGAGGACGGAGGGGTTCGACGTGTTCGTGCACGACGTGATCGCCGCGACCGCGACATCGCCGTGGCCAAGAGTGTAATCCTCACCCTTCACCGGGACCTGCTTATCCGCCTCACTGGCTTTGCCATACTCCTTATCAAGAGCAACAGCGAAGGCCTGGGGTGCCTCGGTGAGAATGATCTTGTCTTGCGGGCGCTTGGGACCGGAAATCACCGGAACCACACTGGCCAGATCCAGCTCGAGCGTATCGGTGAACACCGGCTCAACCTCGTTCTCGCGTTTGGAATAACGCCACAAGCCCTGCTCGCGGGCATAAGCTTCGACCAAGGCGATCCGTTCCTCGTCCCGCCCTGTGGTTTGAAGATATTTAAGCGTCATCTCGTCGACGGGGAAAAACGCACAGGTGGATCCAAACTCAGGCGACATGTTGCCGAGTGTGGCGCGGTCTTCGAGCGTCAGGTGATCAAGGCCAGGGCCGAAGAATTCGACGAACTTTCCGACCACGCCCTTATCGCGCAGCATTTTGGTGACCGTCAGCACAAGGTCCGTAGCGGTGGCGCCTTCGGGCAATTTGCCGGTCATTTTGAAGCCGATGACGTCGGGGATCAGCATCGAGACGGGCTGGCCCAACATCGCGGCCTCGGCCTCGATACCGCCCACGCCCCAACCAAGGACGGAAAGACCATTGACCATGGTCGTGTGACTGTCCGTACCCACACATGTATCGGGATAGGCGAAAGTCTCGCCGCCATGCTCAGCCGTCCATACGGTCTGGCTGAGATATTCGAGGTTCACCTGGTGACAGATGCCCGTGCCCGGCGGCACCACGCGGAAATTGTCAAACGCGCCTTGGCCCCATTTGAGGAACTGGTAGCGCTCCTGGTTGCGCTCATATTCACGTTTGACGTTTTTGTCGAACGCATTCTCCGTACCAAAATAATCCACCATCACGGAGTGGTCGATCACAAGGTCCACAGGCGCCAGCGGGTTGATCTTTTCAGGGTCACCGCCCATCGCTTTCATCGCATCGCGCATGGCGGCGAGACTTTCGCCTATCCCGATACATGTGTGGGTACGGACAGTCACACGA
>JBCCTG010000167.1:0-3248 GCA_039198735.1 Pseudomonadota bacterium
CCACTCAAGTTTCAGATCAGGATCCCGGCGCCAAGCTGCAATTGGTGCCCGGTCGAGATGGTTGAACGCGCCGTGAAGGTCCGAAGCACGGTCACGGGCCGCCCCCATCACGCCTGCTTCCTCGGCCAGACGCACGGCGGGATCGGTGAGCCAAAGCGTGACCTGATCGCCCGCAACCCGGCCATCGCATTCAATCGAACGGCCTTCCTCAGTCATCAGCGTGCCGGAGAACGCGAGGCCCTCGCGGCGCAGGCGGAGGACTTTCTCACGGAGCGTTGTGCTTTTCGATCCGGTTTGATCTTCCGTCACATGAAGATCGCCAAAAGCATCAAGCAAACTTTCAGCCGGCCTTCTAAAGGCGTCAGGATCTTTGGAGGCGAAGGTGATCAAACTGGCCAGTGCCGCCGGCCCGCCCAGCACCCGAGGGCGCCCCCACCCATCGGCAAGTTCATCATCGGTCTCCGACCAAACGAGGACCAAACCGGGGTGGCTTGCGAGAATCGATTCGGATTTTTCAAGTTGCGCTTCCATCACGGCCAAATGCCGCGACCAATCCGAGGTCAGATGCTTGGAGGCCGATGCTGCGCGCAAGGCCCAAAGAAGCGCACCAAGAGCGAAAAAGACAGCACCCGCCGTCACAGCATAAGTCGGATCAAGGGCGGCAAACGCTCGCTCCAGACCATCGGACTGGCTATTTTGGCTGAGAAGTGCCGCTAAGCTCAACATGAGAGCGGCAAAAACGGCGATGAGACTTCCCTGCAGTGCGGCTCTCATGCGGTCTTAGCTCCGTCTTCATAGGGCGCATTCTGCGGCCTACCTTGTTGAGCATCACAAATCTCAACAAGCCATTAACATGTATGAAGAGGGTCTTACGGTGCTTCGCGCGAAACGCGAAAGGGGAAGAATGCGGATCACTGCCAATCGGTGGAAAATTCGTCCGCCAGCGCCCGGTAGAGTGCACGAAGTGTTAAAGCCTCACCACCTTTGGGACGTCCTGGCCTGGCGCTGGGCATCCAGGCATAGGTGTCGATATGGGTGAAATTTAACGGCCCTGCGAAACGCTTGAGAAAAACCGCAGCGATGATTGAGCCAGCGAAAGGTGTGGAGGGAACATTGTTCATATCGGCGATATCCGAACACAGATAATCGCTATACCGATCCCAGAAAGGCATCGGCCAGAGGGGGTCGCCTATGTCCATACCCGCTTCACAAATACGCTTCTGGAAGGCCTCATCGGTGGAATAGATTGGCGGCAGATCAGGACCCAAAGCGACCCTTGCTGCTCCTGTCAGGGTGGCAAGGCTTAGGATGCGGTCAGGGGATTCTTCGGCTGCATAGGCGATGGCATCGGCGAGGATGAGGCGCCCCTCCCCATCCGTGTTGGAAATCTCCACCGTCTGGCCTTCCCGGCTTTTGAAGACATCGCCAGGCCGGAAGGCCGATCCGGATACGGCGTTTTCCACAGCTGGGATCAGCACACGGAGATTGATGGGAAGCCCGCTCTCCATGATCAGTTGCGCCAGGCCGAGCGTGGTGGCGGCTCCGCCCATGTCTTTCTTCATGAGCGCCATGCCCTTGCCAGGCTTGAGGTTGAGCCCGCCGCTGTCAAAGCACACGCCCTTACCCACCAAGGTCAGGCTGTGACGATCACCGCCCGACCAGCGGAAATCCATCAGCCGCGGCGGTATGGCGGCCGCGCGGCCCACGGCATGGATCAAGGGGAACCCCTCTTTGAGAGCCTCGCCGGTGATCACCGAGAAGCTTGCCCCTGCCCTCTCCGCCACATCCCGCGCAGCGGCTTCGAGCGCATCGGGGCCCATATCGTCGGCAGGGGTGTTCACAAGGTCGCGGGTAAGAAAAACGGCGTGGGCCTTGCTGTTGACGCGCTCAGCTAAGTCAGCGTCATCGATCAACAGGACTGGCGGCGTGGAGCTTTTGCGATAGCGGCTGAAACGATAGGTGCCCAAGGCAAACCCGAGAACAGCGTTCTCCAGCGTATAACCCGAGGGCAGCGCCTCGATCCGGTAGTCGCCTTCAGGCAAACGCATTGCGGCGGTGCCAAGCGCCAGGGGATCGGAACCATCCCCCGCGCCAACCAAGATACCGCCGTCAACATAACAAAGCTGATCGAGCTCACCCTGGAACTGCTGCAATTTGGCAGCCTCGCGCGCGGCGCTCGGCACCTCGTCGGCGGAACCGATGAGGAAGAGGTTTGCGGCTTGGGAGAAACGTTCGGTGTCAACGATAATTGGTAATGTCATACTCTCACTTTAGGGAAAGGCGCTTTTTAGAGCTAGGCCTCAATACCGGTCAGCACCCATGAAGCTTACTGAAGCGGCACCCGATGCATGAAATTTTCCGCGGAGAAACGCCGAACGATGATCTCGTTGGGCCGTGGCGGCTCGAACGCTTGGGAGCGCACGCTTTGATCAAGATCACTCAAAGAGGCGCTGAGAACGAGGCTCTCGCGGAACTCTCTGAACCGCCGCATGTGATCGATGGGTAGGGCGAACGTCATGCGGATTTGCCGATCGGTATCAAGACTGGGATCGATGGCGAGCACACGCAGATCCTTGAACAGCACCTCACCATAGCGGGCCTCGACGAGATCAACGCGATCACCTGGAAAAATCAGGCCCTGCGAGGGGCGCGGCGCAACATAGGCGCTCACCAAATCTTGGCCATCCCGCAAACGCTCCGCCAGCGCCTGGGAGCGCTTATCACCAAGGGGAAGAAGGCGCGTTTCTTGGGTGGAGAGAATATGTGCAGACACCCTGTCCAGAGAGCTTGCGTCCGATGTCTTCCGTCCCAAGACCACATAGGCAACCGCTAGCAATGCCAGCAAAACGAGGGCATCGACGAGCAATATGCGAAGTCTTCGCGCCAAAGCGGTTTTCCCCTTCCACCGCGGGAGTGACAGAACGTGATGATCTTTATCGCAAAAATGAAAAGTCGAGGTTAAGCGAAACCGGTCAAAAGAAGCCCTGCACCCATCAGGAAACAGCTCACCAGAGCGTAATCCATGGCATTCAAACCATTGTAGGGTTTGGCTTTCGCGCGCTGCTTTCGCATGGTGAGCCTCCCAACACCGGAAGCGTTTTCAGCCGACTGCCTGCCCTGGACCTGATCTGGGGCGGATCTCTTTCAGCGGCTCGAAAACGCAGCAAAACAACAACTGACAGGAGGCTCCACGACTCGAAAATCATGGAACCTGCTGTAAGTGTTACGAGGTAGCGGTTAAAACCTCG
>JBCCTG010000168.1:0-3036 GCA_039198735.1 Pseudomonadota bacterium
CGTCATTCCCAACATGCCGTTCATAGGTGTACGGATTTCATGGCTCATATTGGCCAGGAACTCCGACTTTGCACGGCTTGCGGCCTTGGCCTTCTCGGTTGACAGGAAGAGCTGCTCCGTCCGCTCTTTCACCGTCTCTTCAAGGGTCGCGTCACGCTGGGCGATCTCGGAAATCATCGCGTTGAAGTTTTCCGCAAGAAGGCCGAGCTCATCATGGGATGTCATCGGCACACGGAGGTCATAATCCCGCTCGCCGCGCACCCGCATCATGGCATGGTTGAGCTTAATGATCGGCACGGTGACGAGCGACGCCACGAAACGCGCCAGGATCCAAGAGATGGCAAGCGCGAAGAGAAGCACAACACCGGAAAGCCGACGATAGCGTTCGATCCGCGCCTTCAAACGCTCGCTCGAAATCCGCATCTGGAGGGCGCCGATGATCTCGCCATCCACCCGGATCGGCGTTTGCAGCGCAAAGGCGCCGGGTAGTGATGCCCCCAATGCGCGATCAAGAGGAAGATCGACCGGCTGTCGCGCATCACCAGAAGGCAAGGTGCGGCTGTAGAATGTTCCCTGCACGGCACGGTTCGTATCGAGAACATAAGCAGCATCGATATCGGTGACGCCTTTCAGGCTTTCCAAATTGCTGGTGATCGTTTCCTGATCGTTGAAACTCAACGCGGCCGCGACATTGGCGGCGGTCACTTCAGCAAAACCCTGGCGGTCGCGGATGAGTTCCTGCCGGAAGGTCTGAGTCTCCAGCATCACAAAACCCGCATAGGCGGACATCAAAACGACAGCCGTGGTCGCTATAATGGCGATGGTGACTTTCCAATAAATCGGAAGGCGGCCAATCAGAGGAAGGTTCATGGCGTGACCTCCTCAGCCACTTCACGAAGCGGTGCACGCAGACGAAGGGGGTGATGTGCCACGACATCGCTGTTCACCCGCAAGGCTCTTTCACGTCCGCGGTGAACGATCTCGATCACACCGCCGCTGAGCGCGAAGTGCTCTTGTTGAGAGATTGTCAGTGTCGGGCTCCTCCGCAAAGCCTTCATGATGTCATCGCTTGCATAACCAACGGAGAAATAAGCCGCATGGCATGGGCGACGGCCAAAGCTTTGCGGGGGAATCGAATGCACGGTCACCGGAAGACCTTGGATCTCCGACCCCTCAAGCGCGGCAAATTCCGAAAACGCAGGATCATCATCCCGCAGGCAAATGCGAAAGCTCAACCCATAATCAAGATCAGTCGGCCAGGACGTGAAACGCGCCACCTTGGTCAGCATGGCAGCATGATCGTCAGCCATGGCCGAGCCTGCGCTTGCGAAAGCGCTCGCCGTGCACCACACGACAAGGACCCAGTTCACCGGCTTTATGGTCAGCATGCCCTGCATCGACGCTCTTTCCCGTATAAACAACGTTATAGGGAACGCCGATGAAATCTATCCTAAGAGGATCGCTATCAAGGATACCAAAACGTTAAGGGTTTGGTCGTTGAAAATCTCCGACAATCAAGCAGTTATTAAAACTTTTTTCGCGAGAGCAGTCGGTAATAACCTCTTGTTAAGGAACAATCTTACCGCTGTCGGTGTGACAAGCATCCACTTTCTTGGCTGAGTCATGGCCCGTGAAACTGTCAGAAATGCTGCATCTAACCAAGAAGGTCAGGGCGAATTTTTAGCGACCGGTTGGCGACGAAAATCTCCACCAGAAAGAACACAAGACCGACGGTTAGTGACACCATGGTGATGATGAACAGCGCAGCGATGATCGTCCCGACACGGAACGAGAAGAGCTCCTCCAGGAACAAAAGCGCCACCACGAAACAGATGAGGAGCGCCGCAAGCGATGTGGCGAAGATGGCCCGGTTGGCCGCGCTGATACGCACGTCCAAATATTTGAGTTCCGTGCGGTGGCGCGCCCGCCGCTCCTCGCTCTCACCCTCATCGAGGAAGTCTTCAATGATCCGTGCACGGTCCACCACACGGCCAAGGCGTTGGGTCATGACGTTTAAGATCGCGCCGATCCCCGCAAGGAGGAAGATCGGTGCCAGGGCGAGCGCGACAGCGTCGGCAATAGGGAGCGGGGTCAATCGACAAGCTCATAATCGATGGTCACCACCACCCGGACTTTTTTAAAGCGGCTGCCCGCTTCACCCACATCCTCATAGCCCGCCTGGGGCGCGATGGTCACATATCCTTGGGAAGCGCGAATGATCGAACCCACCGAAGCGCCGCTATCGGCAGCAAACTGCGCCGCGCTTTGCCGTGCAGCAGCCGTGGCTTCGGTGACAAGCGCGGGCTTCACATCGTTCAGGCCACTGAAGACATAGCGGACATTGCCATTGGCGAGGGCCACACCGCGGCGAAGAAGCGCCCCTTGCTTGCGGACAGCGCCCTCAAGCGCGGCAACACCGGTTGAGCGGACAACGACAGTCTGGTCGAGAATAAACCGCGCATTCGGATCATAATTGTCCGGGCGGTAAAGATTGGCGAGGGCATCGGTGACCATGAGCTGGCCCAGCTCCACCGCGTCCTCGCCCACCGGTGTCCCTGCGAAAAAGAGGCTCACTTGCTCCACATCCTCGTCGATGGCCGCCTGGGCGGAGGAGAGATCCGGCGCGACGACGCGCAAAGAGAAGCGCCAGACACCGACATCGGCCTCGACGTCACGCTCCGCTGCGCCGCGCACAGTCACCTGCCGGGTTGGCTGCCGCGCATCGCGGGCGGCATCGCCAATGAGCTGGCTTGAGAGCACACCGCCTGCAGCAAGGATGAGCGCACTCAAAACAATTCCAACACTCCATCCACGCATCGATCAGGTCCTCATGACTGGGTTGTTGGTGTGTTTAGCACGCGCCGCGTGATTATCATCGCGAAGATTTGAGAAGGCCGCCTGCCAAAGACGTAAAGGCCCAGCTCGTTAGGCACTGCAACATAACCGCTTGCCAAATCGCCGGGCCCCGTGCATCGGCCTTTTCCATGACCGAACAGCTGCGCAACATCGCCATTATCGCCCACGTCGACCACGGCA
>JBCCTG010000169.1:0-2973 GCA_039198735.1 Pseudomonadota bacterium
ACAAAAGTCAGTGCCGGAACAAACCAGGCCGCAACGATGGCTTCCCAAGGGTGGAACGCAAAACTTGCATATGCTGAGGGCTGTTTTGAGGTGTGATGGGCGTGGTGCATCGCGCGGTAGACCTTGGGGTGATGCATGCCCCGGTGGGTCCAGTAAAAATAAGCATCGTGCAAAAAAAGATAGATCCCGATACTGATGGGAATCCAAAGCCAGTCCCAAACTGTTTCGGGGACTGACAAAGACAGTTTCGTGCCGCCGAGTTTATAGGCGTGCACCATGATCGCGGCCGGGAACGCGTAAATGAACGAAGCCAAAAGCGATGTCCGCGCCTCGCGCCAGATATGGGCACCTTGAGGTTTCTGCGTTGCGAGACGAAAGCCAAGCGGTGCGGTGACCCTCCGGTTCCAAAAATAACCGTGGGTCACCGAAGCGATGATCAGATAACGGACAAGGAAGGGCCCAAGAAGCCATAGGTAAGTCTGGATGAAACCAGTCGTCATCCCTCAAAAGCCCCTCTTGACCAAAAGATTTTAGTTGGTTGTGCGCGGTTTGAGGACGGCTTCACCGGTCAACTGGAAACGACGAGCACGGCGATCGAGAATTTTGCGCCAGTTCGCCATCGACATCAGGTGGGCATAGAGGATGGGCAGGATGCCGGATTTGCGCAGCTCCAAAAATTTCTCATCGGGAAGCTCGTTCAGCTTTGCTTCCTCAACACCGACGTACCGCGCAAAAGCCGTGGGCTCACCATTTTCAGGTGTGTACTGAGCAAATTGCTGTGACAGCAAGCTGAAGGGTTTGAGTGCTTCACCAAAGCGCGTTGTCTGGACACGGTCACGCTCATAGGTCTCGCAAAAGTTCATCGCCTGCTGCATCGCGTCGCTCGGCTCTCCATTGCTGAAGAACGGCATGTTGGAGTCGCTCACGATACCTTTGTAATCAGCATCAAGAATAACGGCCATGCGGGCGTTTTGATCATCAGTGGCTTGACGCTCCGTTGCCAGGGCGAAGGGGTAACGGCGGATGTAGCCTGGCACATAGGTGTTCTGATCCCACTCGCCTTCATCATCGACGAAGAGGTTCACGTCATCGATCAGGCCAAGAACTGCGAGGGGAACGGGGTTGTCCTCGTTCGAGAAGATGACAGGAAAATCACGCATGGCCGTGGTGATTTCGCTCAAGGTCAGCGGCACCGCGCGAATGGTCTCGCAAAACGCAAAAGGACGATCAGGGCGCGTGATTCCAAGCGAGCCGTGGGCTTCCTTGGTGAGAAGCTCGGGCTTGTTGAAGAGAAACATCTCTCCTTCGATGGTGGGCGCTGCGCTCGCGGGAGGCGTTTGGCTCATGGGTTTTGATCCTACTGAGGTCGTGTGGAAATTCTTTTCCCGAGGCCGTAGCAAAGCCGCGGCAGGGGTCAAACCTTTGATTGGGCGGTGATCCAATCGGCGACGTCGTGCGGCGCTTCGACGGGGATCATGTGGGAACCTTGGACTTCGGTGAGAGCGATGCCGCGCTTGAACATTTTGGGTCGCAGGGCTTGCGGCGCCGTGGAGCGCTGGCTTGCCGCAAGGACATGAAGGGGGATGCCTTGCGCAGAAGCGTGTTGGACATGGGGCCAGTAACCGTGACCTTGGGCACGGAACATCGCCGCTTCCCAGGACGGGGTGCAGCGCAGAGCCACACCGCCCTCGGGGTGATCCTCAAAACCTTCTTCGAGATAGCCTTCGAAAGCAGCTTCATCCCATGATCTGAAAAAAGACCGGCTGCGGTAAGCCTTGCGCGCAGCATCGAGCGAGGGGAAGCGCTCCCGGCGACGCGCAGCATCCCGCGCGATTTTGATCTTATCCGTTGTCAACCGTTTGAGCGGTGATCGCGCCAGCCACACCGCCGCCGCCGGAAGCACCACCGGCTCCACCATCAAAACCGCTGAAGGCTTCAGCTCTCTTGCGGCCAGAAGCGCCGTGACGGCACCGGCGGAATGGCCAGCGAGAATAAGGCGGCCTTCCATCGGCCATGCTTGAAGATCGGTGACCACATCCTTCGCAAAAAGCCACCAATCGCGTAGCTTTTCGGGGTCGGCGGCAAGACGCGTGGCACCATGCCCCCGCAGGCTTGGGGCATAGACATTGAAATGCGCACCCAAGCGCGACAATATCGGGCGATAAGCGGAGGCATTGAGACCGGTGGCGTGGAGAAAGACCAGGGTTGTCTCCAAACCCCCATCGCCGAAGCGATGCCAATGCAGCCATGGCTCTTTCACTTAACCGGCGACTTTCTCGGCGAAGCGGTCCCGCAGGGCCTCAACCCTGAGCTCAGCCCGCTGCGGCAAAGGGTCGAGCGGTGTCACCGTCGCCTCAAGCTGAAAATTCGGCGACACATCACCAGCCTTATAAAGCTTGAAGAGCCAATAGCTGTCGGTCTTGGGCGAAACGGCATAGACGCGGCTTTGGCCCAGGGCAGCATTGAGGACGAGAGCAGCATCCAAAGGTGCCTGACCTTCGCGCAGAAGCGTCTCCAATTCGATGCGGTGCGCACCTTCGCACCGCTTGTCCCAAGCCTTGAGCGACCAACCGGCAGCTGGCTTGATCAGCATGGATCTTATCGGACCCGCCTGAAATCCCCATGCGATTTCAATGGGCCAGGCTTCAGCCGAGAGGCCGGAATTGATCACGGAGAGAAATGTCAAAGGCGGTGTATCGGAAACCATAACGTGTCAGTTGGCCGTGTTGATACAAACCACAAAGGCCCTTCGCCAGTGCAACAAAAGCAGCGACTTTAAGAGCCTTTTTTCAGACCAAACACGCCATTCTCATCGGCCTCAAGATCGAGAACCGCCTCATCCTTACCGGCATGGTCGCCGCGGCGGATGCGATCCCAGTGGTTTTGGGCGCGCCGAAATCGCTTGCGCAGCGCTCTTGCTGCGGTGATGGAACCTGCAGCCACAGCCGCGGTGGTCAGAAGAGCCACAGACAA
>JBCCTG010000170.1:0-2936 GCA_039198735.1 Pseudomonadota bacterium
ATCCCGAAGGATGTTGGTGAGCTGCAAAGCATCACCCAGTTCGAGAGCGAAACGATCCGAGACCTCGCCCACATAAGCGCCAAAGACACGCATGGAGAGGACACCGACACTGCCCGCCACCCGGCGGGTGTAGAGCGCAAGCTCCGCACGGCTCGGCGCCACGATGGGGCCATCAGCATCCATTGCCATACCGTTGATCATCTCGATGAACTCGTCCTTGGGCAGATCGAAAGCCGCCACTTTGGGGATAAGCGCAAGACCCACGGCCGATCGCGCCGTGCCATCATAGATGGCATCCACCTCCTCGCGCCAGGCATCGAGGCCAGCGTGTTTGACGCCGCGGTCCCAGCCTCCATCGGCAATGTCATCGACCACCCGGCAAAAAGCATAGATCGCATGCATACCCTCCCGGCGCGCACGCGGAAGGATCCCCATCCCCGCAGCAAAGCTGGTCCCCGAAGCCTTGGTGATGGCGTCGGCTGCACTTTGAGGATCCACGCCTTGCAACGCAGGCCGAGGCAGAAGCGGATCGATGGGTTCCATCACGCAGCTTTCTTGGGAGGAAAAGCGGTTTGAAACATCCCCACGGCGCCCGCAGCAAGAAAGTCGGTCTTCGACAGAGCCACCCGTTCTTTTATGGGATCACCCACACGAAGCCGGTCATGCAGCCGTTTCGCCAGCCGAACGATCACCGCACTTTCTGCTGCCAGCCGTCGGCTTTTCAGACCACCGACCAACTCTTCGGCCTTATCGTTGAGATCATCGCAGATATCGAGCAGCCGATCGAACACCCGGCGGAGGCTGGCGCTGCTGGCTTCAGCCAGAACGTCGCCGGCCCGCGCGCCTTCCTCACGCAGCCACACGCCGGGCAGGTAGCTGCGGTCCATCTCTCGAAGGTCATCGCCGCAATCTTGCAGGTGGTTGAGGATTTGAAGCGACGTGCAAAGCGCATCGGACGCGGGGAACATCCCTCGGTCTTCGCCGTGCAGATCGAGGAGAAACTGACCCACAGGGTTTGCCGACCGGCGGCAATAATCAATCAGCTCCTCCAAGGTTTCATAACGCGGCTTCACCGCGTCCTGGCTGAACGCCGCCAAAAGATCCGTGCCGCGCTCCAGCGGAACGCCTGTCTCAAGAAGTGCTGCGCGCAAAGCCGCAGGTTTTGACAGCCCCGTAGCCTCACCCAACAGCACCGCGCGATAGGCGTTCAAGCGAAAGAGCTTCTCCTCACTGGAGAGAGCATGGTCATCGCCGATATCATCGGCGGACCGGGCAAAATTGTAATAGGCCGCCACATGCGGGCGCAAAGGTGGGGCGATCAGGAACGAGCCCACGGGAAAGTTTTCATCCCCCGCGCCTTTTCCTGAATCGGCGTCAATATCCTGGTCGCGATAGACCTCAGCCATGGTTCGTTTTCTCGCGTTTCGCCCTTGATGCGATGCATCCTTTGCCCTTGTAAGGAGGGCATTCGCAAGGGTCCAGCGAGGGGTTACCGATGGCTAGTCTTGTCCTCCTATCGCTGGGCATCTGGATCGCGCTGCTGGTCTTCCGGGGCGGGTTCTGGCGTGCCGACGAGCTTTTGCCCGCGGCGATGGAGCCTGAGCGTTGGCCTAGCGTCGCGGCCATCATACCGGCCCGTAATGAAGCGGCCACCATCCGTCAGGTGACCAGCGCCCACCGCACGGCTCAGTATCCCGGCGCCCTTCAAGTGTTCGTCTGCGATGATCACTCCACTGATGGGACAGCCGATCAAGCGGCACACACCTCAGGCCCTCACTCCCTCAAGATTGTTCACGTTCCGCCGCTGGAGCCAGGCTGGAGCGGCAAACTCTGGGCTTTAAAGGCTGGCCTGTCGGAGGTGGCTGAGCACATGCCGGAAGCTGACTATATTCTTTTCACTGATGCCGACATCGTGGTGGATGAGCACCTCTTGCGCAGGCTCATGGCACAAGCTGAGCGCCGCGACTTAGGCCTCACCTCGATCATGGCCAAGCTCGATGATCGCGGATTTTGGGGCGGGCTGTTGGTTCCGGCCTTCATCTTCTTTTTCCAAAAGCTCTACCCCTTCCCCTTGATCAACACCCCGACCAGCCATGTAGCTGGCGCGGCGGGCGGGGTGATGCTGGTCCGCCAGTCTTCGCTTGAGAAAATCGGCGGATTGGACGCCATGCGCGGGGCGCTGATCGATGATTGCGCGCTTGCCGAAAAGATCAAGAACACCGCGCCGCGCGAACCGATCGGTCTTTATTTGAGCTCTCATTTCGCTGGTGTAACGAGCCTGAGGGACAATCGCTCCTACGCGTCATTGGAAACGATGGTGGCGCGCACCGCCTACACACAACTTGGCTACAACCCACTCGCCCTGGTGGGAACCCTTGTGGGCATGTTGATCATCTATCTGGTGCCAGCACTGGCCGTTCTTTTGTATCCTTTTCATGGCGATGGAGGGATACTGGTTCTCGGCGTCGCGACATGGTTGCTGATGATCATCGCCTATGGGCCTACTTTGCGGCGTTATGGCCGCAGAACCCGCGAGGCATGGATGCTCCCCCTCGCTGCTCTTTTTTATGGCTGGTTCACCTGGCTTTCGGGCTGGCGCCATTGGCGCGGGCGCGGAGGTCAGTGGAAAGGTCGGAATTACCCGGCTGGCAAAGTCAGAGCCAACGCGTATAGTTCACAAAAATGATCAAAATTGGGGCGTGTCTTTCGCTGGTTTGCTGCAAACGCCCTTAGAAAACCAACAAGGCAGGGCAACCCCTTATGACCCCCCCGACCCCCTTACTTGACCGTGTTGTTGTTCCATCGGATTTGCGTGGTTTGTCGCGCGCGGATTTGGCTGATCTTTGTGATGAGTTGCGTTCGGAGGTGATTGACGCGGTTTCGGTGACGGGTGGTCATTTGGGTTCGGGTTTGGGTGTTGTGGAGCTGACGGCGGC
>JBCCTG010000171.1:0-2855 GCA_039198735.1 Pseudomonadota bacterium
CCAGGCCTTATGGATCCCAGGGGCGCCGCCTTGCGTTCTGAGTACGGAAGGTGGGTACAGATCCTTTCCCATAAGCTCAGAACGTGACCGCGCATTGGCCGATAAGCTTGGCCAACAGCTTGGGTATCCCCCGGTGCTGGAGGATGTGGTCTCAGGCCGCGGTCTCAGCCGTCTTGCGGCACTGCTTTCGGGAGGTCCAGAAGTCCCGCCTGAAACTCTTTCAGCGCAAGCCCTTAAAAGCCCAGGGACAGCGCGGGATGCGGTGTTTTGGTTTATTGAGCTCCTTGCACGCGCGGCGGCTGATGCGTGCTTCTCCACCGGCGCGCGAGGCGGCGTGGTGATCAGCGGCGGGATCGTGCCGCGCTTCGCCCCGCTTTTGAGTGATGCGAACTTCCGCCACCATTTCGTGCGGCCAGGTCCGCTTGCCCCTTACCTCGGTCAGGTCCCTGTGCGGCTGGTCACCAACACAACGGCCGCCCTGATAGGGGCGGCCGCTGCTGCACAATTGGTATCGTGAACGCTTAACTGGCTGGTTGTTGTTGATAGACCGTGCGCGTTGGATACGGAATGTTGATACCCTCTTTGTCGAGACGTTCTTTGAAGGCTTTGGTGAGATCGAAGTTGACCGCCCAGTAATCCGCCGTGTTGCACCAGACACGGATGGTGATGTCGACGGAGCTGTCGCCGAGATTGCTCACGACAATCTGCGGGGCAGGGGTGTCATGGGTTTTCTCGTGCGCATCGATTTCGGATTGGAAGGCCGCCATCGCTTTGTTGATGTCATCTTCGTAGGAAATGCCCATTACGAAATCGACACGGCGGGTGGCGTAGGCGGAATAGTTGGTGATGGCGCCATCGTAGATATCACCATTGGGAATGATGATGCGTTTGTTATCAGGTGTGTTCAAAATGGTGGTGAACAACGAGATTTCATTGACAGTCCCCGCTTCACCGGCAGCTTCAATCCAATCGCCAATTTTGAAAGGACGGAAAGCCAGCAGCATCACACCCGATGCAACGTGACCGAGGGTGCCTTGCAGCGCCAGGCCAATGGCTAAGCCAGCAGCACCGATGAGTGCAGCGAGACCTGTCGTTTGAATGCCGAACATCGAGAGAACGGCAATAACGACGAAGGCGACGACGATGTAATAAACGATGCTGCCGAAAAAGCGTGAGAGTGTTTCGTCAAGATTCGGCGCACGGTTGACGGCGGAAATCGTAATTTTCTTCAACCGGCCAGCAATCCACAAGCCGATCACAAGAACAGTCAGTGCACCTAGGGCCGTTATGGCCCAGCCCAAGGCAGTTTCGGTGAGACTTGCGATCGTCTCCGGGTTCATAAGTTTTTCAAGACCTGCACGGGCATCCGTCACAGCCTGATTTGGGTTTGTTTCTTGCATCCCATTCCCCTTTTCTTGAAGTAACACATGGACTGATGCGCCTCGCTAGTGACGTCAAGTGCACATTGTGAAATTTATACGGCCAGGATCGGATGTATAAGAAAGTCCATGATGACGAATTTGCGCATTTCCAAAGCCTTAGCAGGGGTCGCTCCATCACCGACGATGGCCATGACGCAAAAAGCGCGGGATCTGAAAGCGCAAGGCGCCGATGTCCTGGCCATGGCAGCGGGTGAGCCGGATTTTCCGACGCCGGAGCATGTGGCCGAGGCAGGTATCAAGGCCATTCGCGACGGCAAGACAGGATATACCGCTGTCGACGGTATCCCTGAACTGAAAGAAGCGATCGCTGCGAAGTTCGCCCGCGACAATGCGCTCACCTATGATCCGGGAACGGAGATCACGGTGATGTCAGGCGGTAAGTTTGTGATTTACGCGGCTCTCATGGCGACCCTCAATCCTGGCGATGAAGTGATCGTGCCAGCGCCTTATTGGGTGAGCTACCCTGATATGGTCAAGCTTTGCGGCGGCAGCCCCGTGATTGCCACCACGCGGGAGGAGGAGGGGTTTCGTTTGACGCCCGAGGCTTTGGAAGCCGCCATCACCCCCCAGACCCGCTGGCTCCTCCTCAACGCGCCCAGCAACCCCACGGGCGCCGTGCTGTCTGAAGAGAACTTACGCTGTTTGGCGGACGTGCTCCTCAAGCATCCCCATGTTTGGGTGCTGACGGACGATATTTATGAGCACATTGTCTATGACGCGGCGTTCAGCACCATCGCGCAAGTGGAGCCAGCGCTGAAAGAGCGCACCCTGACAATGAACGGCGCTTCGAAAGCTTACTCGATGACGGGTTGGCGGATCGGTTTTGCAGGTGGTCCAGCCTCGCTGATCGGTGCCATGCGTAAGCTTCTGGGTCAGACCACCTCCAACCCTTGCTCGATCAGTCAGTGGGCGACGGTTGCTGCCCTCCATGGTGATCACGGATTTCTCCGAGACCGCAACAAAGCCTTCCGTGCCCGGCGCGATCATCTGTTAGAGGTGCTTGGGTCCGCCCCAGGTCTGACGGTTCAAAAACCGGAAGGGGCTTTCTACCTCTATCCTGGATGCGCAGGGCTCATCGGCGGGCGCATCGGTGACCGCATTTTGAAAACGGATCTCGATGTGGCCGAGGCTCTCCTCCAAGAGGCCTTGGTGGCTGGTGTGCCAGGCACTGCATTTGGCCTTGGGCCTTTCCTCCGTCTCTCTTATGCCGTTGATCAAGCAACGGTTGAAGAAGCCGGACAGCGGATCAAGCAGTTTGCTGAGCGTGTTGCGCATTGAGTATCGAAAAAATCGATCAGGCACATTGGCGGTATTCGTTTTTCCTTTGGGCCTGGTCGTCCTAACTGAACACTCGAAGGGAGAACCTTAGTCATGTCAGACAACCGTAACCAAGTCGCCGAAGCCCTCCGCGGG
>JBCCTG010000172.1:0-2441 GCA_039198735.1 Pseudomonadota bacterium
GGGCGCTTATGAAGGGTATTGGGAGGCGATGGCCAAGCGTCAGTGGCGCCTCGACGGCAGCGCCCCATTGATGCCCAAATGGCGGAAGGTCTCCCGCGGATTGCGTTATGCTTGCCTGGGTCCAGGGCAACCGATCGTGGGGCTTGCATGAAGGGCACGGTGCATGTGGTCGGCGCTGGCCTTGCCGGACTTTCCGCAGCCCTCCACGCCCGTGCCCAGGGGCGGGCGGTCAAGCTTTATGAGGGGGCTGGTCAGGCCGGTGGTCGCTGCCGCAGCTACCATGATACCCGCCTCGACCGGGTCATCGATAACGGCAACCATTTGGTCCTCACCGGGAACACGTCCGTTCAAGACTATCTGAAGCTCGCCGGGGCGCCCGATGCATTGGAGGCTGCTCCGTCAGCGGACTTTCCCTTTGTTGATATCGAAACCGGTGAGCGGTGGGTTGTTCGGATGAACGATGGCCCCTTTCCTTGGTGGCCGCTTGCGAAAGATCGGCGCCCTGCCGGGGTGGGTGTTGGCGATATGCTCCGTGCGGGTAGGATTTTGATGGCTGGCCCCCAAGATACGATTGCCTCCGTTTGCGGATCAAAGGGCTATGCGCACAGCCGGTTTTGGGAGCCAATGTCGCTTGCCGTGATGAACCTGCCGCCGGAGCGGGCTTCGGCGAAGCTGATGCGGGCCACGGCGCTGGAGGCCTGGCGGGATGGCCGCCTGGCGCGGCCCATGTTCGCGCCCCAAGGCCTTGGGGCGGCGCTGATCGACCCTGCTCTTCAGACCCTTGAGGCCCAAGGGGCACCCTGCCGGTATGGCCAGCTTCTCCGGACTATTGAGCGCGAGGATGACCGGATCACCAAGCTCGTCTTTGCGCGCGGCGAGCCTGTTGAGGTTGCCCCCGGGGACGATGTCATCCTGGCCCTACCACCCCACCGTTTGGCGGACATCCTGCCTGATATCGAGGTGCCCGAGGAAGCCTCCTCCATCCTGAACGCGCATTTCGTCGTGGGGGCAGAGAACATCCCCAAGACAGCGCCGAGGCTGATGGCCACCGTCAATGCGATGACCCAGTGGATTTTCGTCAAGGGCGACATTGTGAGCCTGACCATCAGTGCGGCGGAGTATGTGGACGGCGCCGAGGGCCAAGATGACGTGATTCTGAAACGTCTCTGGTCCGAAACGAAAAAGGCTCTGCAACTGGCTCCTGACCTCACCCACCAAGCCGTGCGCCTCGTGCGGGAAAAACGTGCCACCTTTCTACAAACACCGGAAAATACCCAGCGCCGACCTCAGCAGCGCACCAGAATCAGGAACCTCTTCCTGGCGGGCGATTTTGTGGATACGGGGCTACCTGCCACCATTGAGAGTGCCGTCCGTTCCGGAGAGCGGGCAGCGCGTTTCGCTGCTTAAGGGATCTTGTACCAGTGTCGATGACTTCCGCCGTTGCCGCCCTTCACGATGACCGCAGCCAACTGATTGAAGAGCAAGTGGGCAAGCTCTTCGCCATGCAGCGCGAGGATGGCCACCTTGTGTTTGAGCTCGAGGCCGATGCAACCATCCCTGCTGAGTATATCCTTCTCCTGCGCTTCCTCGGTGAGACCCGGCCCGAGGAAGAGAAGGGCATTGGCAATTACCTCCGCCATGAGCAAAATTCCGACGGGTCATGGCCGCTTTTCTCACAAGGCGCGGGCGATCTCTCGGCGACGATCAAGGCCTATTGGGCTTTGAAGATCATCGGCGATGCGATTGATGCGCCGCATATGCTGAAAGCGCGGAATTTCATTCTGTCCCAAGGCGGCGCGGCGCGGGCCAATGTCTTTACACGGTACACGCTGGCCCTTTTCGGTCAGATCCCTTGGCATGGTGCGCCGTCGATCCCCGTGGAAGTCATGCACCTGCCAAAATGGTTTCCGTTCCATACGAGCAAGATCGCCTATTGGTCCCGCACCGTGATGGTCCCGCTCTTGGTGCTGGTGGCCCTCAAGGCGCGGGCGGCGGATTGCTCCGTGAGCCTCCGAGAGCTCTTCCTCATAGCGCCCGAAGACGAGACCAAGTGGCAGATCAACCCCAATGGCACGGCGATCGGTAGCGTCTTCCTCGCCCTCGATAAAGTTCTGCACGCGGTGCAAGACAAAATGCCGAAACCCATCCGTGCCAAGGCGATCAAGCAGGCCGAAGATTTCGTCATCGGGCATTTGAACGGCGAAGACGGTCTGGGTGCGATCTATCCAGCCATGGCCAATGCGGTGATGATGATGCATATCATGGGTTACTCCCAAGACGATCCATCTATGAAAATCGCCCGCAAGTCGATTGAGCTTCTGCAGGTGAAGCGGGGCGATCAGCTTTATGTGCAGCCTTGTGTGTCGCCTGTCTGGGATACGGGTCTGTCCGCCCACGCCCTTTTGGAGGCTGGTGAGGCGAGTGATCCCCGCCTTGCTGCA
>JBCCTG010000173.1:0-2309 GCA_039198735.1 Pseudomonadota bacterium
ACAGCTACGCTGGCCGCATGGACTTCTCCGCTGCCAACCAGGTGGTGAAAGCGCGCCTCGCTTAGGCGCGGGCTTTTCGCTTTTTCCACAACAGAGCGAGACCCGCAGGGAAGAGCAGAAGCGGCGCGGGAACAGGCACCTCACCGGTGGGCGGGTTGTTGTCGATATCGATCATCGGTGGAATGATCACTGGCGTCTCACCGCGACTAGGATTGTCCTGGGGCATTGAGGCTGGCGGGTGTGTGCCCCCTGAACCTTCACCAGAAACAGGCGTTGCCGGCGGCGTCAGGGATCCTGTGTCCGCAACGGGGCCTGCATCGATCGGCATCAAGGCACCGGGCAACAGCCCAATGGCGCCGATCGGTACCGGCAGAGTACCGATGAAACCTTGGCCTCCACCAAAACCAGGTGCTTCTGCGGCTTCTGCTGTCCTCGCGCCCACGCCATCGCTGTGTGCGGCTGGGATCGAGGTCTGCGTTGGCGGTGTTTTGAACGACAAACGGTCAGGACCGCCCATGCCGGTCCAGTTCGCTTCCTCATCATCCAAATGTTGGAAGTCGTCCTTGCCGCCAAACCCCAGATGGCTTTCGTAAAGACCTTCTTCCACACCATCGAAGAAAGCCCGGACGTCAGCTTCGGAACGGGCGCGAAAATCATTGATCGCCTCCCGCGGGAATTCATCGGGATGGGCAAGACCCTCCGGCTCAAGAGCGCCAAGATGCTCAATACGCACCTGAGTTTGCCCAAGGGCGGTGAATTGCTGTTTCAGCGGCTCAGCAAAGATGAGCCCCACTGCAACGCTGACGAAGCCAGCCAGAAGCAGGAACCCGTTGCGCAGGCCCGATGCTCCCAACCAAGCACCACTGGCCGTGATGCCGCGATCCTCAATCTTTCCCACGATCATACCCATTCCGTTGCGCCCCGAGGCGGTTTCGCCTGTGAGGTGCAAGGAGGAGACCATAGACCAGAAAGATGGGGGTGGGGAGTGATTGGGATGGCTCCGAATCACCAATCCGTTTACTCTTTCATGGTGAATCGCTTTCCTCCCGCCTTCCTCGACGAGATCCGCTCGCGCCTACGTGCCTCCGATATCATCGGACGGCATGTGCAGCTCAAAAAAGCTGGTAGGGAATACAGAGGCTTAAGCCCCTTCAATAAGGAACGCACACCGAGCTTTTACGTCAATGACGAGAAAGCGATGTTTTTCGATTTTTCGGCAGGTCAGTCCGGCGACGTTATCAAATTTTTAATGTTAACGCAGAACCGAAACTTTCCCGAGGCGGTTGAGGAGTTGGCAACCTTAGCGGGACTGGAGATCCCGCAATCGACACCGGAAGAAGCCCAGAGGTTGTCCGAGCGCGACACACTTCTCGCTGTGCTTGAAGAGGCCGCCCGTTTCTTTGCGGCACAATTGACAAGCGACCAGGGCTATGAAGCGCGCCAATATCTGGAACGACGCAGGGTGAACGCCGAAAGCATCAAGCGTTTTGGCCTTGGCTATGCCCCTTCAAGCCGTGATGCTTTGAAGCGGCACTTCCTGGGGCGCGGCATCAGCGAAGCCATGCTGGTGCGGGTCGGCCTCCTGATTGAGCCTGAGGGTGATCGGGCCCGTTATGACAGGTTCCGCCATCGTTTGATGTTCCCCATCGCCGACCCCCGTGGGCGGGTGATTGCCTTTGGTGGCCGGGCCCTTTCCAAGGAGGTGCAGGCCAAATACCTCAACTCACCGGAGACCGAGGTCTTTCATAAGGGCCGGATCCTCTACAATTTTGGCCGGGCGCGGGAGCTTCTCAAGGGCGAGGCGCCGCTTCTCGTGTGTGAGGGATATATGGATGCCCTCGCTCTCGATGCTGCGGGCTTTCCGGCTGTTGCCCCCCTCGGTACGGCCCTGACCGAAGACCAGCTCCGACTTTTATGGCGGGTGAAGCCGCGCCCGACTTTATGTTTTGACGGTGACCGGGCCGGTCGCGCCGCGGCGGAGCGGGCGCTGGATCGCGCCCTCCCTGCCCTCTCGGCCAAGCAGTCCTTGCGTTTTGCCTTTCTGCCCGAGGGCCAGGACCCCGATGATCTTCTGAAAGCCCATGGCCAGCGTGCCATGGCAGAGATCATCGCAGCCGAGGCTGATGTCGAAGAAACCATGTGGCGCCTCGCTTCGGATCGCCATGGCACCGCTTCCGCCGAGAGCCTTGCCAGCCTTGAGACCGAGCTGCGCGAGCGCACGCAAAAGATCAGTGATCCCGCCATGCGCTCCCACCTTCAGGCGGCGTTCAAGGATCGCTTTTACCGTTTGCGCGGCGCGCTCTTCCAAC